>NZ_JBEOYR010000018.1:0-193892 GCF_040297165.1 Streptomyces sp. NPDC001851
GGCGACCGTGGCGACTATCTGCGTGCCATTGTCAGACTCGCGTGCGAACGTGAAGACCTGGGCCCGGGCTTCCGGACCTGGCTCCGCAGTTACGTAGCCGAGGAGATGCAGCAATCTTGAGCAGCGCCGCGACCCGCCCCGCCGGCCGGGACCAGCTGTGGTCGGTGGACGATCACCTGGAGGACATCCTCTCGACGGTCCGCCCCCTCGAACCCATCGAGCTGCACCTGCTCGACGCCCAGGGCTGCGTCCTGGTCGACGACGTCACGGTGCCGGTGTCCCTGCCGCCGTTCGACAACAGCTCCATGGACGGGTACGCGGTGCGGGTCGCGGACGTCGCCGGCGCCAGCGAGGAGTTCCCGGCCGTCCTGGAGGTCGTCGGTGACGTCGCGGCGGGCGCCGCCGACCCGGTCCGGGTCGGCCCCGGCCAGGCCGCCCGCATCATGACCGGCGCCCCGCTGCCGCCCGGCGCCGAAGCCGTCGTCCCGGTGGAGTGGACCGACGGCGGACTCGGCGAGGGACCCGTCAGCGGCATGCGCGCGCGCAGCCTCGCCCCCGAAGGCGCCGAGGGGCACGTGCGCGTGCACCGCCCCGCCGAGCCACGCGCGCACGTGCGCGCCAAGGGCAGCGACGTGAAGGCCGGCGACCGCGCCCTGGAAGCCGGAACGGTGCTCGGCCCGCCGCAGATCGCTCTGCTGGCCGCGATCGGCCGCGGGACGGTACGCGTGCGCCCGCGCCCGCGCGTGGTCGTCGTGTCCACCGGCAGCGAACTCGTCCAGCCCGGCGAGGAACTGGCCGACGGCCAGATCTACGACTCCAACAGCTTCGCCCTGACCGCCGCCGCGCGGGACGCGGGCGCCATCGCCTACCGGGTGGGCGCCGTCGCCGACGACGCCGAGACCCTCCGCTCCACCATCGAGGACCAGCTCGTCCGCGCCGACCTGCTGGTGACCACGGGCGGGGTGAGCGTGGGGGCGTACGACGTGGTCAAGGAGGCGCTGTCGTACGCCGGTGACGAGGACGAGGCGGGCAGCGGCGTGGAGTTCCGCAAGCTCGCCATGCAGCCCGGCAAGCCCCAGGGGTTCGGCTCCATCGGCCCCGACCACACGCCGCTGCTGGCCCTGCCGGGCAACCCCGTGTCGTCGTACGTCTCCTTCGAGCTGTTCGTCCGTCCCGCCATCCGCGCCCTGATGGGCCTCACGGACGTGCACCGGCCCCGTGTCCGCGCCACCCTGAAGGCGGACAAGGCGCTGCACTCGCCCCAGGGGCGCCGGCAGTTCCTGCGCGGTGCCTACGGCGACGGCCAGGTGACCCCCGTGGGCGGCACCGGCTCGCACCTGATCGCCGCGCTGGCACACGCCGACGCGCTGATCGTCGTCCCCGAGGACGTCGCGTCCGTCGAGCCCGGCACCGAGGTGGAGGTGGTCCTGCTCGGCTGAGCCCCGCTGGTTGGGGGTACCGTGTCGCGCACAGCAGGCCCGTGCACCGCACTGTGACGGGCCCGGACCGGGAGCGGCACACAGCATGACTGAGTCTTTCCGGGGGGAGACCCCCGGACCCGTTGCGCAGGACCGACTGACGCACATCGACGAGGCGGGCGCGGCCCGCATGGTCGACGTGTCCGAGAAGGACGTGACCGTGCGCACCGCCCGCGCCAGCGGCCGCGTCCTCGTCTCGTCCCGCGTGGTCGAGCTGCTGCGCGGCGAGGGGATGCCCAAGGGGGACGCACTCGCCACCGCGCGTATCGCCGGCATCATGGGCGCCAAGCGCACCCCGGATCTGATCCCGCTGTGCCACCCGTTGTCGGTGTCCGGTGTGAAACTGGATCTGTCGGTCGCGGACGACGCCGTGGAGATCCGAGCCACCGTGAGGACGACGGACCGCACAGGCGTCGAGATGGAGGCCCTCACCGCCGTGACGGTTGCCGCGCTCACCGTGATCGACATGGTCAAGGCGGTCGACAAGGGAGCGGTCATCACGGACGTACGGGTGGAGGAGAAGACGGGCGGCAAGTCGGGCGACTGGAGCCGGGCATGAGCTACCGCGCTCTGGTGGTCACCGCCTCCAACAGGGCCGCCGCGGGCGTCTACGAGGACAAGGGCGGCCCCTTGGTCGCCGACGGCCTGAAGAGCTTCGGGTTCGATGTCGACGGCCCCCAGGTCGTCCCGGACGGGGATCCCGTGGCGGCGGCCCTGCGCGCGGGAGCCGACGCCGGGTACGACGTCATCGTCACCACCGGCGGCACCGGGATCTCGCCCACCGACCGCACGCCCGAGGCGACCCGCGCGGTGATCGACCACGAGGTGCCGGGCATCGCGGAGGCCATCCGGGCGTTCGGACGGGAGAAGGTTCCCACCGCGGCGCTCTCCCGGGGCCTGGCCGGGGTGGCGGGACGGACCCTGATCGTCAATCTGCCGGGCTCCACGGGCGGGGTGAAGGACGGCCTCGCCGTGCTGGAGCCCCTGCTGGTCCACGCCGTCGACCAGATCCGCGGCGGCGACCACCCCAGACCCAGCAGCGGGGGTGCGAGCTGAACAGCCCTTCCTGGCCCGTCGTGCTGGCGGACGGCGATGTCGTCCTCCGTCCGATAAAGCTGCGCGACCAGCGGGCCTGGCGCGAGGTGAACCGGCGCAACCGGGACTGGCTGCGCCCCTGGGAGGCGACCATTCCGCCGCCCACGCCGAGCGGGCCGATCGCGCACCGGCCGACCTACCGCCAGATGGTCCGGCACCTGCGCTCCGAGGCCCACGCGGGCCGGATGCTGCCGTTCGTCATCGAGTACCAGGGGCGGCTCGTCGGGCAGTTGACGGTCGCCGGGATCACCTGGGGGTCGATGTGCTCGGGGCACATCGGCTACTGGGTGGACGAGGCCGTGGCCGGACGCGGGGTGATGCCGACGGCCGTCGCGCTCGTGGTGGACCACTGTTTCCGCATGGTCGGCCTGCACCGCATCGAGGTCTGCATTCGCCCCGAGAACCGGCCCAGCCGCCGGGTCGTGGAGAAACTCGGTTTCCGCGAGGAGGGGCTCCGGCCGCGTTATCTGCACATCGACGGGGCCTGGCGCGACCATCTGGTGTTCGCGCTCACTGCGGAAGAGGTGCCCGACGGGTTGCTCGCACGGTGGCACCGGGCAGGCTCCCCGCAGGTGCGGCAGAAACCCCAGAACACGGGAAATTGAATATGTGTTCGAAATTGAGCGGGCGTTGACCGCCTTGGATGCATCGAATTCGGTCCCGAGGTGGTCGGCTGATCGCATCGGTCGCAAAAGAAGCTGGAAATATCAGCCAGATCGTGCGACACACCGGCCCAATTGGCGGATGGCCTCACGCAAACCCCTCTACGGTGTGAGACGTGAGCAGCAGCGGCCTCATCTACGCAGTCATTGTCGGGGCCTGGGCCGCCTACTTGGTGCCGATGTGGCTCCGTAGGCAGGACGAGCTGAACGAGGCCCGTCCGACGGAACGCTTCAGCACCGCCATCCGGCTGCTGTCCGGAAGGGCGGGTATGGAGCGCCGGTACGCCAAGGACCTGCGGGCGCGCTCCACCGAGGAGGGGGAGCCGGACACCGGCGATCCGGACGCCGTCACCGACTCGGTGGACGTCCGGGCCTTCGCCATGCCTCCGACCCGCCGTCAGGTCCACGCCGGCGCCGACCTCGACGCGCCCGCGAAGGCGGAACCGGCACGCGAGCAGGCCTCCGGGCCGGTGCCCAAGCCCGCGTCCGCGCCCGCGTCCGGCGCCGTGCGCTCCTCCGGTGCCGCGCCCGCGTCTGCGTCCGGCTCCGTGCCCGCGCAGAAGCGAGTGCCGTCCGCGCGGCGCACGCCCTCGGCGCAGGCGGCCGCGGCGCGCGCCCAGCGCTCGAAGGTCCTCGCGCGCCGCCGGCGCACCACTGTGGTGCTCTTCCTCGCCTTCACGTTCGGCGCCATCGTCGCCGCCGTCGGCGGTTTCGCCTTCCTGTGGGCGCCGGCCGTACCGGCCGTGCTGCTCAGCGCGTACATCGCCTACCTGCGCTCCCAGGAGCGCCGGCGCTTCGCGTATCAGATGGACCGCCGGCGCGCCGAGGACGCCGCCCAGCGGCTGCGGGCGCGCCAGCCGCGCCGGCGCGCCCCCGCCGAGGCGGACCCCGGCGCGGAGGAAACGGAGGAGGCCTCACAGGCCGGGACGGACACCGGGCTCGCCGCGCTCGCCGCGGACCGGCGCGCCCTGGTCGAGCAGACGGACCACGCCGAGTGGGTCGACCAGCAGCGCGAGCGGCAGCGACGGCCCGGCGGGGACAGCTGGGACCCGGTGCCGGTGCCCCTGCCGACGTATGTGACCGCGCCGGTCGCGCCGCGTGCGACCTCCGACGTGGACCTGGGCGCGCCCGGCACATGGAGTTCGGCGCGCTCCAGCTCGGTGGCTCCGGAGCACGAGGCGAGCCACGCGCCGCAGGCCGGGGCGGCCGAGCCGGCGCCCGCGGCCGAGGGCAAGCCGGCCAGCGGTCGCAGCGACGCGCGCCGCGCGGCCTCCGCGCGCCGGGCGCGCGAGCGCGGCGGCACGCCGCTCTTCGATCAGTACGAGGACGGCGACCGCCCCCGCGCCGCCAACGAGTGACGGCCGCCACACTTCGGGAATGCCTGCTGACCAGTCAGGGAGCGGATTTCCAAGCACCCCGATCGGGATGCTAAAGTTTCACTCGTTGCAAGGGCCTGTGGCGCAGTCCGGTAGCGCACCTCGTTCGCATCGAGGGGGCCAGGGGTTCAAATCCCCTCAGGTCCACGCAGCATGAAGCCCCGGTCGGCGGAAGTCGACCGGGGCTTCATCGTCTTCACAGCCGCTTCGCGAAGCAGCGGCTCTCCTCGTGGTGGCGGTAGTAGCCGAACTTGGCGCACGGCTCGTAACCGCTGGAGGTGTACAGGGCGATGGCCTCCGGCTGCTTGGAGCCCGTCTCCAGGACCATGCGGACACGGCCGGCCATGCGGGCGTCCTCCTCCAGCTCCGCCAGGATCCGGCGGGCCAGGCCCCGGCCGCGCATCTCGGCGATGACGAACATGCGCTTCAACTCGGCGTCGCCGTCCAGGTTGCCCTCCTCGTTGCGGTCCTGGCTGCGCCAGCCGCCGGTGGCCACGGGGCGGTCGAACTCGTCGTACGCGATCAGGTAGACGCCGTGGGGCGGGTCGAAGTCCGCCGCGTCGAGGACGGTGGCGTCGCCGTCGTCGCCGTAACGCTCGGCGTACTCGGCCTGGACCTCGTCGTTGAGTTTGACGGCATCAGGGTGATCGAAACGAACACGACGTATATGCATGCTGGGCATCGTACTTCTATGCGAGGGTGGGGGCGCTGGGCTTTCCGGGCCCCGTCCAGTGTGCCGGTATCGTGCCCTGGTGCTGACTGTGACCTCGGTGAACGTGAACGGACTGCGAGCCGCCGCCAGGAAGGGCTTCGTGGAGTGGCTCGCGCAGACCTCCGCGGACGTCGTCTGCCTGCAGGAGGTGCGCGCCGAGCCGCATCAGCTGCCCGAGGAGGTGCGGCAGCCCGACGGCTGGCACGTCGTGCACGCCCCGGCAGCCGCCAAGGGCCGCGCGGGCGTCTCCCTCTACACCCGGCGTGAGCCCGACCGGGTCCGCGTCGGTTTCGGCTCGGCCGAGTTCGACGGCAGCGGCCGCTACGTCGAGGCCGACCTGCCCGGCGTCACCGTCGCCTCCCTCTATCTGCCCTCCGGTGAGGTCGGCACCGAGCGGCAGGACGAGAAGGTCCGCTTCATGGGCGAGTTCCTCGGCCACCTCAAGGAACTGCGGGAGCGGGCCGCCGCCGACGGCCGCGAGGTGGTCGTGTGCGGCGACTGGAACATCGCCCACCAGCAGGCCGACCTCAAGAACTGGCGCGGCAACACCAAGAACTCCGGCTTCCTGCCCGAGGAGCGCGAGTGGCTCGGCCGCGTGTTCGCCGCCGAGGAGGGCGGCTACGTCGACGTCGTACGGGCCCTGCACCCGGACGTCGAGGGACCGTACACCTGGTGGTCGTACCGGGGGCGGGCCTTCGACAACGACTCCGGGTGGCGCATCGACTACCACGTCGCCACGCCCGGTCTCGCCGGCAAGGCCGTCAAGGGCTTCGTCGAGCGCGCGGCCACGCACGCCGAGCGCTGGTCCGACCACGCGCCGGTGACCGTCGTCTACGACCTCTAGGGTCCTAGTCCCGCTTGCTGGTCCACCGGTCCAGCGCCAGGGACAGTTCCGCCTCCACCACGCTGCGCGCCAGCGGGCGCAGGCGCTGGAGGTCCTCCCGGCGGGCGTGGCGGAGGATCAGGTCGGTGAAGAGTGCGGCCAGTGCGTCGGCGTGTTCGCGGACGCGGGCGGCGGCCGTGAGTACCTCGCCGAGCGGGATGCCCTCGCGGACCAGGGCGGAGGAGACGTCCAGCAGGCGGCGGCTGATGTGGACGATCTCGTCGCCGTCGGTGCCGAGGTAGCCCAGGTCCAGGGCGGCGGCGAGGTTCTCGGGGGTGACCTCGCCCTCGAAGCGGGCGGCGAGTTCCTCGGGGGTGAGGCGGACCGGCTCCTCCTCGCTCGGGGGGCCGACGCCGAGGAGGTCGGCGACGTTCCGGCCCTGGTCGAGGGCCTCCGCGAGTTCCGCGATGCCGTTCAGGGTGTGGCCGCGCTCCAGCAGGGCGGCGATGGTGCGCAGACGGGCCAGGTGGTGGTCGTCGTACCAGGCTATGCGGCCCTCGCGGCGGGGCGGGGGGATCAGCTTGCGCTCGCGGTAGAAGCGCAGGGTGCGCACGGTGATGCCGGCGAGCCGCGCCAGCTCCTCCATGCGGTACTCGCGGCCGGCTTCCTGGTGTTCTGCGTCCTCTGCCACGCCCGCAGCCTATGGTGTACCGCCGGTAACTTCCTTACTCCGACCCCTACCGCTCGGTACGGAGCTGCTCTACAGTCCCATTGCGCCAGTGTTCACTGGCAGAGTTCCTGGGTTCCTAGGTGATGCGTGGAGGCTTCGTCGATGGCCGAGCACGAGCATGTACGGGTGGCGGTGATCGGGTCCGGCTTCGGCGGGCTGGGGGCCGCCGTGCGGCTGCGCCGCGAAGGGATCACCGACTTCGTCGTCCTGGAGCGGGCGGACAGCGTCGGCGGCACCTGGCGGGACAACAGCTACCCCGGGTGCGCCTGTGACGTGCCCTCCCACCTCTACTCCTTCTCCTTCGCCCCCAACCCCGACTGGCCGCGCACCTTCTCCGGGCAGGAGCACATCCGCGCCTACCTGGAGCACGTCACCGACGTCTTCGGGCTGCGCCCGCACCTCCGCTTCGACTCCGAGGTCAAGCTGATGACCTGGGACGCCGGGAACCTGCGGTGGCAGATCGAGACCGCGCGGGGCACGCTCACCGCCGACGTCGTCGTCTCCGCCACCGGGCCGCTGTCCGACCCGAAGATCCCCGAGATCCCGGGCCTCGCCTCCTTCCCGGGCAAGGTGTTCCACTCCGCCCGCTGGGACCACGACTACGACCTGCGCGGCAAGCGCGTCGCCATGGTCGGCACCGGCGCCTCCGCCATCCAGATCGTGCCCGCCATCCAGCCGCAGGTCGGCCGGCTCACCCTCTTCCAGCGCACCCCGCCCTGGGTCATGCCCCGCGTCGACCGCGCCATCAGCGGCGCCGAGCGCCGGCTGCACCGGTCGCTGCCCTTCACCACCCAGCTCAGGCGCGGCCTGCTGTGGGGCATCCGGGAGCTGCAGGTCCAGGCGTTCACCAGGCACCCCGACGAACTCGGCCTCGTGGAGCGGCTCGCCAAGCGCAACATGGCCCGCGCCATCAAGGACCCGGCCCTGCGCGCCAAGCTCACCCCCGACTACCGCATCGGCTGCAAGCGGATCCTGCTGTCCAGCACGTACTACCCGGCGCTGGCCGAGCCGAACGTGGACGTCGTCGCCGGCGGCCTCAGCGAGATCCGCGGCTCGACCGCCGTCGCGGCCGACGGCACCGAGGCCGAGGTCGACGCGATCGTCTTCGGTACGGGCTTCCACGTCACGGACATGCCGATCGCCGAGCGGGTGATCGGGGCCGAGGGCGTCACGCTCGCCGAGTCCTGGAAGAACGGCATGCAGGCGCTGCGCGGCGCCGCCGTCGCCGGGTTCCCGAACTGGATGACGATCATCGGACCCAACACCGGCCTCGGGAACTCCTCGATGATCCTCATGATCGAGTCCCAGCTGAACTACATGGCCGACTATCTGCGCCAACTGGACGTCCTCGGAGGCCGTACAGCCCTCGATGCCCGGCCCGCGGCCGTCGAGCACTGGAACCACAGGGTGCAGGAGCGCATGAAGCGCACCGTGTGGAACACCGGCGGCTGCACCAGCTGGTACCTGGACGCGAGCGGCCGCAACACCACCATCTGGCCCGGTACGACGTCCGAGTTCCGGCGCGCGACCCGGCGGGTGGACCTGGGGGAGTACGAGGTCATCCGCACGCCGGCGGCAGCGCCCGGGAAGCGGAGCGAGGCCGTCGCATGAGCCGCCGCGCCTCCGTCACCTCCGTCACCTCCGTCACCTCCGGCCCCTATGCCCCGCCCGTCCCCTCCCGCGAACTCACCGTCTTCTCCGCCGACGGCGCGCGGCTGCACGTCGAGGTGCACGGCCCGAAGGACGCGCCCCCCGTCGTCCTCTCCCACGGCTGGACCTGCTCGACCGCCTTCTGGGCGGCGCAGATACGGGACCTGGCGGCCGACCACCGGGTGATCGCGTACGACCAGAGGGGGCACGGGCGTAGCCCCGCGAGCCCCACGTGCACAACCCGCGCGCTGGCGGACGACCTGGAAGCGGTGCTCGCGCAGACACTCGCGCGCGGGGAGAAGGCGCTGATCGTCGGCCACTCCATGGGCGGGATGACGGTCATGGCCGCAGCCACGCGCCCCCGGTTCCGTGAGCACGCCGCCGCCGTCCTGCTGTGCAGCACCGGCAGCTCGCGGCTGGTCGCGGAGTCGCGGGTGGTGCCGTTGCGCGCCGGGCGTGTGCGCACCTGGATCACCGGGCGCGTACTCGGATCACGCGCCCCGCTCGGACCGGTCACGCCGGTCGCGAAGAGCATCCTCAAGTACGCCACCATGGGCGCCGGTTCCGCCCCGCACATGGTGGAGGCGTGTGCGCGGATCGTGCACGCCTGCCCGCGCGCCGTGCGCCACGCCTGGGCCGGCGTGCTGGAGGCGCTCGATCTCGACCACGGCGTACGTGAGTTGCACGCGCCCACCGCGGTGCTGCACGGCGCGTCCGACCGGCTCACGCCCCCGGTGCACGCACGTGCGCTGGTCGCCGCGCTGCCGCACTGCGTCGGCCTCACCGAGCCGGCCGGCGTCGGCCACATGACCCCGATCGAGGCTCCCGACCTGGTGATCGACAGGATCCGGGAACTCGTCACCACGTACGTCACCGTCACCGGGACCGACCCCGACGACGAGCACGACGAGCGCCGTTCCACCCCGGCGCAGACCAAGGAGGGCGCATGAGCAGGGTCAGCCTCGAAGGGCAGGTCGCGGTCGTCACCGGAGCGGCGCGCGGGGTCGGTGAGCTGCTGGCGCGCAAGCTCTCCGCGCGCGGCGCGAAGGTCGCGCTGGTCGGCCTGGAGGAGGAGGCGCTCAAGGAGGTCTCCTCGCGCCTGCACAGCGACAGCGCCCACTGGTACGCCGACGTCACCGACCATGAGGCCATGGGCCGGGTCGCGCAGGAGGTGAAGGCGCGGTTCGGGAAGGTCGACATCGTGGTGGCCAACGCCGGTGTGGCGACGGGCGGCCCGTTCGCCGACTCCGACCCGCAGGCATGGCGGCGCGTGATCGAGGTGAACCTGATCGGGTCGGCGGTGACCGCGCGGGCGTTCCTGCCGGTGCTGGTGGAGAGCCGGGGCTATCTGCTGCAGATCGCCTCGCTCGCCGCGATCACCCCGGCGCCGATGATGACGGCGTACTGCGCGTCCAAGTCGGGTGTGGAGGCGTACGCGCACAGTCTGCGCGCCGAGGTCGGCTACCAGGGCGTGCGCGTCGGCGTCGGGTACCTGTCCTGGACCGACACCGACATGGTGCGCGGCGCCGACCAGGACGACGTCATGCGGGAGTTGCGGCAGCGGCTGCCGTGGCCGTCCAACAAGACGTACCCGCTGGGACCGGCGGTGGACCGGCTGGTCGCCGGGATCGAGCGGCGCTCGGCGCATGTGTACGGGCAGTGGTGGCTGCGCGGCATGCAGGGCGTGCGCGGATATCTGCCGGCGCTCATCGGCACGGTCGGGCAGCGCGAGATGAAGCGGTTCGCGCCGCGCCTGCAGGGGATGCGCTCGGGACTCGTGGGCGCGGGCGGAGCGGCCGACGAAGCAGCGCGCGCTACGCACCGTGACTGATCCACATGCATACCGTGGTCGGCCGTGTGAATCTGGGTGAGGCCCCCCGAGGGGGGCCGATTCCCCCACCTCACCCACTACGGGAGTGAACCCACATGGGTATGAAGGACAAGGCCAACGAGTGGCAGGAACAGGGCAAGCAGAAGATCGGTCAGGCCCGGGAGCGGGCCGGCCAGCAGCAGCCCCAGCGTGGCCAGCAGCAGTCCCAGCGCGGTCAGCAGCAGCCGCAGCGCGGTCAGCAGCAGTCCCAGCGCGGTCGTGAGAACATGCGCGACATCGAGGACACGGAAGCGGAGATGGAAGACCGCTTGGACCGGGACTACGACGCGTAGTCGCTGCGCTCGGCTCTGGCCGGTGTGACGTGGGGCACCCTCCCTTGTGGAGGGTGCCCTGCACTTGTGGAGAGTGCCCTGCGTTTGCGGCTACTGGCGTGGCGGCAGCTTGGGGCGGGAGCGGTCGGGGGTCTCGCTGTAGTCGGGGGGGACGGCCGCCGGGTTGGACTCCAGGAGTTCCAGGGCGAGTTGGACCGCGTCGTCGAGCTGGGCGTGGCGGCCCTCCGCCCAGTCCAGGGGGGTGCGCAGGATCTCCAGGTCGGGGGCGACGCCGTGGTTCTCCACGGACCAGCCGTAGGCGTCGAACCAGGCCGCGTTCATCGGTACGGTGATGACCGTGCCGTCGCCCAGCCGGTGGCGGCCGGTCATGCCGACCACGCCGCCCCAGGTGCGCTGCCCGACCACCGGGCCGAGCTTCAGCAGCTTGAAGGCGGCCGTGATCATGTCGCCGTCGGAGGAGGTCGCCTCGTCGGCGAGGGCCACGACCGGGCCCCTCGGCGCGTTCGAGGTGTACGACACCGGTTGCGCGTCCCGTGTCAGGTCCCAGCCCAGGATCGTCCGGGTCAGCTTCTCGATGACGAGTTCGCTGATGTGCCCGCCCGCGTTGCCGCGCACGTCCACGATCAGGGCCGGCCGGGACACCTCCATGCGCAGGTCGCGGTTGAACTGGGCCCAGCCGGAGCCGCCCATGTCGGGGATGTGCAGGTAGCCGCACTTGCCGCCGCTCAACTCCCGGACGACGTTGCGGCGTTTGGCCACCCAGTCCTGGTAGCGCAGCGGCCGTTCGTCGATCAGCGGGACGACGGCGACCCGGCGGGCCCGGCCCGGCTGCCCCTCCGGCGGGGTGAACGTCAGCTCCACGGTCGTACCCCCGGAGCCGGCGAGGAGCGGGTACGGTCCGGTCACCGGGTCCACCGGGCGGCCGTCGACGTGGGTGAGGACGGCGCCCTCGCGGATGCCCGTGCCGGCCAGCGGTGAGCGGGCCTTGGAGTCGGAGGAGTCGCCGGGCAGGATGCGTTTGACGACCCAGCCCTCCTCCCGGTGCACGAAGTTGGCGCCGAGGAGGCCCTGCCAGCGCTGGTAGTGGGGCGGGCCCTCGTTGCGGCGGGCGGCGGTGACGTAGGCGTGCGAGGTGCCCAGTTCGCCGAGGACCTCCCGCAGCAGATCGGCGAACTCGTCCGGGGAGGCGACCCGTTCGACGAGCGGCCGGTACTGGTCGAGCACCGCGTCCCAGTCGATGCCGCTCATGCCCGGGTCCCAGAAGTAGGCGCGGATGATCCGGCCCGCCTCGTCGTAGGCCTGACGCCACTCGGCGGGCGGGTCGACCGCGTGGAGGAGGCGGCGCAGGTCGATCCAGACGGTCGTGTCGCTGTCGCCCGGCTCGGTGGAGGGGGCCGCGCGCAGGTCGCCCTCGTCGACGACGACCAGGCGGGTGCCGTCGCCGCTGACCGCGAACCAGTCCAGGTGGTCGACCAGTTCGGACTTCTTCGCCTTGGTGAGGTTGAAGTACTCCAGGGTCGGGCGGCCGCTGATGTCGGAGGGGTTGGCGAAGGTCTCGCCGAGCGCGCCGGAGATCGGCCAGCGCAGCCAGACCAGGCCGCCGCCGGCGACCGGGTGCAGCGCGGAGTACTTGGAGGCGATGACCGGGAACGGCGTGACCCGCATCGCCAGGCCCTCCACCTCCACGGTCACCGTGCCGGCCTCGCCCGTCTCCTCGTCCTCGGCCGGGTCGAGTCCGCCGGCCGCCGGACGGCCCTCGGGGTTCAGGGCGAAGGGCGAGGGCGTCGCCGAGTTCAGCGGGACGAGGTACGGGCGGCAGCCGAGCGGGAAGGACAGGTCGCCGGTGTGGACGTCGTAGACCGGGTCGAAGCCGCGCCAGGAGAGGAAGGCGAGATAGCGGCCGTCGCGGGTGAAGACGGGGTTCTCGTCCTCGAAACGCCCGTTGGTCACGTCCACGATCAGCCGGTCCTTGATACGGGCCAGCTTGATCTGGCGCAGGGAGCGGCCGATGCCCGGGTGGGACCAGGCGAGCCAGGCGCCGTCCGGCGAGAAGGCGAGGTCACGGACGGGGCCGTTGACGGAGCGGATCAGCTCGGTGACCGGGCCTACGGCGGCTTCCCCGGGCCCGGCGCCCTGCTCCCCGGCGGCTTCCCCATGTCCGGTGCCCTGCTCTCCGGCGGCCGCTGCGGCTACGGCGTCCTGCCCCCCGGCGCCTGCTGCGGCTACGGCGTCCTGTTCGCCGGCGCCTGCTTCGGACCCGGCCCCCTGCGTACCCTCCCCGGCGTCCCCGGCGTCCCCGGCGTCCCCGGCGTCCCCGGCGTCCGTGGCCTCCCCAGTCCCAAATGCCTCTACCGCCTCTGTGCTGGCCTCTGTGGCCTCCCCAGCCCCCGCCTCCTCAGCCCCCGCCTCCTCCCCCGCATCGATCAGCAGCAGCCGCCCGTCATGCGAAGCGATCGCCAGCCGTTCGCCCAGGGGGTCGGAGATCATCTCCAGGACGCGGCCCAGTGCGCCGGAGGCGACCCGGCGGGGAGCGCGGTCGCCGGTCGTGCGGGGGAGCTGGGCGATCTCGACGGCGTCCTCGCCCTCGGCGTCCGTCACATACGCGACCTGGCCGGTCGTGCCCAGCATCTCCGGCAGCCGTACCCGCACCCCGGGTGTGTCGGTGATCGTACGGGCGGGGCCGTCGCGGTGGGTGAGCCAGTACAGGCTGCCGCGTACGACGACGGCGCTGGCCCGGCCGGTGTCGTCCACGGAGATGCCGTCGACGTTCTGCGCGGCCGGCACCTGGTACCGGCGGCGCCCGGTGGCCGGTCCGCCGAGGCGGATGTCCAGCTTGCGCGGTACGGCGTCCGGGGAGAGGTCGTCCACGAGCCACAGGTCGCCCGCGCACTGGTAGACCACGCGGCTGCCGTCGCTGGAGGCGTGCCGGGCGTAGAAGGCGTCGTGGTCGGTGTGGCGGCGCAGGTCGGTGCCGTCGTGGGCGCAGGAGTACAGGTTGCCGACGCCCTCGTGGTCGGAGAGGAAGGCGATCCGGCCGGCGACGAACATGGGGCAGGCCAGATGGCCGCCGATGTCGGGCAGGAGCCGTTGCCCGTGCAGCCAGAGGCGGCCCGTGGCGCCGCCGCGGTAGCGCTTCCAGGAGGCCGGTTCGTGCGGCGGGGTGCCGGTGAGCAGCAGGGTCTTGTGCTGTCCGTCGATGTCGGCGACCTGGATGTCGGAGACCGGGCCCCAGGGCAGTTTGCGGCCCGGTTCGCCGTCGGTGGACACCTTGTAGGCCCAGGTGAAGTAGGAGAAGGGCTCGCCGTGGGAGGCGACGGCCAGGATGTCGGCGTTGCCTTCCGCGTCGGGGGGTGTCCATCCGCAGACCTGGGTGTCGGTGCTGCCCCAGTACGTCAGCTGCCGCGCGGGGCCGCCTTCGACGCCCACGAGGTGGATCTCGGGTACGAGGCTGCGCCAGTTCGTGTACGCGATGTGGCGGCCGTCGGGCGAGAAACGCGGGTGCCCGTCCTTCGTGCGGTCGACGGTGAGCCGCCAGGCACGGCCGGGAGCGTCGAGGGGGGCCAGCCACAGGTCGTCCTCGGCCACGAAGCACAGCAGGTCGCCGCTGAGGTGGGGGAAGCGCAGATAGCTCACCTCCCCATGCTTTTCCGCGGGCGGGGGCGCAGCAACTTATGCGTCTTTCACACTCGTGACCCAGGGCACGTACGAAACAGTTTCGTTTCGCATCCTGGGCGGGGTATCTTCAGGGTGTACACAGCAGACAGGGACCGGAGCGGAGGTGAGTGGCATGACCGAGGCCGCACCCGAGGGCGCTGCGTCAGCCGCTCCGGCGGAGCCGGCGCTCGCACCGGGACGCCGCAGCCGGATCACGCCCGAGCGCGAGGCCGAGTTGTACGCGGCCGTGCTCGGCCTGCTCCGGGAGGTCGGGTACGACGCCCTCACCATGGACGCCGTCGCCGCCCGCACCCGCTCCAGCAAGGCCACGCTCTACCGCCAGTGGGGCGGCAAGGCCGAGCTGGTCGCGAAGGCGGTACGGCACACCAAGCCGGGCCGGGTCGGGGACGTCGACACCGGGTCGCTCAGGGGCGACCTGCACGCCCTCACGCGGGCCTCGGACGACTGCGAGATGGAGCAGAACTCCGCGCTGATGCGCGGACTGGCCATGGCCGTCCACAGCAACCCGGACCTCCTGCGGGCGTTCCGGGACCATCTCATCGAGCCGGAGATGGCGGAGTTCCGCCGCGTGCTGCAACGGGCCGTCGACCGGGGCGAGGTCCGTGCGGACAACCCGGCGATCGACTACGTGATGCACATGATGATCGGCGGGTTCGCCGCCCGCACCATCATCGACGAGCAGCCGCCGACGCAGGCCTTCCTCCTGTCGTACATCGACGCCGTGGTCCTCCCCGCCCTCGGCGTCCCCACCACCTGATCACTCCTGATTGCTCCTGATCATCCCTGATCGGGAGCTGCTCACCAGCTGAACCCTCTCCCCAGCGAAGCCCACCACTGACGTCACCGCTCACGTCGTCGGGCTGATCACCCCTGCCCTGATGAACCCCACGACCTGACCGGGAGTACGCCTTCGTGGCCACGTTCCTCTACAAACTCGGCCGGCTCGCCTTCCGGCGACGCCACTTCGCCGCCCTGATATGGGTCGCGCTGCTCACCCTCGCCGGGGTGGGCGCCGCCTCCGCGCCGACCGCCGGCAACACGTCCTTCTCCATCCCCGGCACCGAGGCGCAGAAGGCCTTCGACCTGCTGGAACAGCGCTTCCCCGGGATGAGCGCCGACGGCGCCACCGCGCGGGTCGTCTTCAAGGCGCCCGGCGGCGAGAAGATGACCGGCCACAGCAACAAGGCGACCGTCGAGAAGACGGTGAAGGAGCTGCGGCGCGGCTCCGAGGTCGCCTCCGTAGCCGACCCCTACACCGGGCACGCCGTCAGCGGGAACGGCACGATCGCCTACGCCTCGGTGAAGTACAAGGTCTCCGGCATGGAGCTGGAGGACTCCGCCAAGGACGCCCTGAAGGAGGCCGCGCAGCACGCGCGGGACGCCGGGCTGACCGTCGAGATCGGCGGTGACGCGCTCAGCGCCGCCCCGGAGACCGGGTCCAGCGAGGTCATCGGCATCGCCATCGCCGCCGTCGTCCTCGTCATCACCTTCGGTTCGCTGCTCGCGGCCGGATTCCCGCTGCTCACCGCCATCATCGGAGTGGGCATCGGCGTCTCCACGATCACCGCGCTCGCCAGCGCCCTGGATCTCGGCTCCACCACCTCCACCCTGGCGTCCATGATCGGACTGGCCGTCGGCATCGACTACGCCCTGTTCATCGTCTCCCGCTACCGCGCCGAACTGGCCGAGGGCCGCGAGCGCGAGGAGGCGGCCGGACGCGCCGTCGGCACGGCGGGCTCGGCGGTGGTCTTCGCCGGCCTCACCGTCGTCATCGCCCTGGTCGGTCTGTCGGTCGTCGACATCCCGATGCTGACCAAGATGGGCATCGCGGCGGCGGGCACGGTCGCCATCGCCGTCCTCATCGCCCTGACGATGATCCCGGCGCTGCTGGGCTACGCGGGCCGCAGGATCAAGCCGGCGGGTGAGAAGAGCAAGCTGCTCGGCGGCGGCCGCACGCCGAAGAAGCCCGGCCGCCCCAACATGGGCACCCGCTGGGCGAGCTTCGTCGTACGCCGCCCGGTCGCCGTCCTCCTCCTCGGCGTCCTCGGCCTCGGCGCGGCGGCGATCCCGGCCGCCTCCCTGGAACTGGGCCTGCCCGACGACGGCTCCCAGCCCGCCTCCACCACCCAGCGCCGCGCCTACGACCTGCTCTCCGAGGGCTTCGGCCCCGGCTTCAACGGCCCCCTGATGGTGGTGGTCGACGCCAAGGACAGCGCCCGTCCCAAGAAGGCGTTCAAAGAGGTCGGCGACGAGATCAAGGGCCTGAAGGACGTCGTCACGGTCACCCCGGCCCTGGCCAACAAGGCCGGCGACACCGCGACGATCACCGTCGTACCGCGGTCCAAGCCGTCCTCCCGCACCACCGAGGACCTGGTGCACGCCATCCGCGGCAAGGGCGCGGACATCGCCGAGCAGACCGGCTCCAAGGTGCTGGTCACCGGCTCCACGGCGATGAACATCGACGTCTCGCAGAAGCTGAACGACGCGCTCCTGCCGTACCTCGCCCTGGTCGTCGGCCTGGCCTTCCTGCTGCTGATCGTGGTGTTCCGCTCGGTCCTCGTCCCGCTGAAGGCGGCGCTCGGCTTCCTGCTGAGCGTGCTCGCGGCGCTCGGCGCGGTCGTCGCCGTCTTCCAGTGGGGCTGGCTGTCCGGCCTGATGAACGTCGAGCAGACCGGCCCGGTCATGTCGATGATGCCGATCTTCATGGTGGGCGTCGTCTTCGGCCTCGCGATGGACTACGAGGTCTTCCTCGTCACCCGGATGCGGGAGGCGTTCGTCCACGGCGAGACGCCCAGCCAGGCCGTGGTCACCGGCTTCAGGTACGGCGCGCGGGTCGTCACGGCCGCCGCCGTCATCATGATCGCCGTCTTCTCCGGCTTCATCGGCTCCACCGAGTCGATGGTCAAGATGATCGGCTTCGGCCTCGCGGTCGCCGTCTTCTTCGACGCGTTCATCGTCCGCATGGCCATCGTCCCGGCGGTGCTCGCCCTGCTCGGCAGGCGGGCCTGGTGGCTGCCGAAGTGGCTGGACCGCGCGCTGCCGAACGTGGACGTCGAGGGTGAGGGCCTGCGCACCCCGTCCGGCAGGGAGGAGGAGCGGGAGCTGGTACGGGCCTGACGCACCGCTTCCGGCCGACGGCGACCGGCCGGTGAGGGTTCCGCGGGACGGAACTGCCCTCACCGGCCGGTCTTCCGCATGCGCTCGGCGTCGTCTGAAAGTGCGGAGAAAACGCCGTGAGCGGGGCTTCGGCGTTGGCGTAGCGTGCCCGGCATGACGACGACAGCCGCCACCGACGACGAGTCCCGGGCCCACCCGCGGTTTGCCGAAGCTCTGCGCGCCCTCGGCCTCGACGGCCTGCTCGCGCAGACCCTGCGCTTCCCGGAGGCCACCCGGACCGCCGCCGAGGCCGCCGCCGCGATCGGGTGCGGGGTGAGCCGGATCTGCAAGTCGCTGGTCTTCGCCGCGGACGGCGTCCCGGTGCTGGTGCTGGTGGACGGTGCCTCGCGCGTGGACGTGGAGCGGGTGCGCGAGGTGCTGGGCGCCGGGGAGGTGGCCCGGGCCGGCGCCGGCGTCGTGCGGGAGACCACCGGGTACGCCATCGGCGGTGTGCCGCCCTTCGGGCACCGCACGCGCACGCGTGTCCTCGCCGACCGCTCGCTGCTCGCGCACGACGTGGTGTGGGCGGCGGCCGGCACGCCGTACACCGTCTTCCCGATCGAGCCGAAGGTGCTCGTGGCCCATGCCGGCGCCGACCTGGTGGACGTGCGCGAGCAGAGCGCGTGACGCCGCTCGTCACGGCCGCCGTCCTGCTCGCCGCCGTCACCCACGCCAGCTGGAACGCCATCGCACACCGCATCACCGACAAACTGGTCGGATTCGCCCTGATATCGGGGGGCGGGGTGCTGATCGGGCTCGCGATCGCGCCGTTCACGGCCTTCCCGGCGGGGCCCGCCTGGCCGTACCTGCTGGTCTCGGCGGGCGTGCACATCGCCTACTACGCCCTGCTGATGACCTCCTTCCGGCTCGGCGACTTCGGGCAGGCGTACCCCATCGCGCGCGGCAGCGCCCCGCTCGTGGTCACCGTGCTGGCCGCCGTCCTCGCGCACGAGGTGCCCGGGGACCGGGCGCTGGCCGGGATCGCCGTGTCCTGCGTGGGGCTCATGGGCGTCAGCCTGTGGGGGCTGCGCGGACGCCGGCCCGACTGGGCGGCGATCGGCGCGGCCTTCGCGACCGGGCTGACGATCGCGGTGTACACGGTGGTCGACGGCCTGGGGGTACGGGCGGCGCACGCGCCGCTCGGGTACATCGCCTGGCTGATGGCCGTCCAGGGAGTCGTCCTTCCCGGCTGCATGTACGCACGCGCGCGTGCCGGCACCGTCCGGCTGCTGAGGCCGTACGCCGCCCTCGGCCTCCTCGGCGCGGCCCTGTCCGTCACCGCGTACGCCCTGGTCCTGTGGGCCCAGACCCGCGCCGAACTCGCGCCGGTCGCCGCCCTGCGCGAGTCCTCGGTCATCGTCGGCGCCGCGATCGGCGCGGTGTTCTTCAAGGAGCGGTTCGGGGCGCCCAGAATCGCCGCGGCCGGACTGCTGGTGGTGGGCATCGGGCTGATGATGCACCCGGGGTAGGCGGGTAGGGGTGGTGAGGAGCATCCGGGAGCATCCGGGCGCAACGGGAACGACAGGGAGCCGTTCATGACCGACAAGCCGACCGTCAGCGTGCTGGGCACCGGCATCATGGGGGCCGCGATGGCCCGGAACCTGTGCCGGGCGGGGCTGGAGGTGCGCGCGTGGAACCGCACTCGCGAGAAGGCCGAGCCGCTCGCCGCCGACGGCGCGCGGATCGCCGGCACCCCCGCCGAGGCCGTCGAGGGCGCCGACGCCGTCCTGACGATGCTGTACGACGGCCACACCGTCCTCGACGTCATGCGCGAGGCGGCACCGGCCCTGCGGCCCGGCACCGTGTGGGCGCAGTGCACCACTGTCGGCGTCGACCTGATCGGCGGCCTGGCCGCCTTCGCCCGCGAGCACGGACTCGTCTTCTACGACGCTCCCGTCCTCGGTACCAAGCAGCCCGCCGAGGCCGGCCGGCTGACCGTGCTGGCCGCCGGGCCCGAGCAGGGGCGGGCGACGGTCGCGCCCGTCTTCGACGCGGTCGGCGAGAAGACCATGTGGACGGGGGCCGACGGCGGCGCCGGCAGCGCCAGCCGGCTGAAGCTGGTCGCCAACAGCTGGGTGCTCGCCGCCACCGCCGCCACCGGTGAGGTCCTCGCCCTCGCCCAGGCCCTCGGCGTGGATCCGCAGGGCTTCTTCGACCTCATCGAGGGCGGCCCGCTCGACATGGGCTACCTGCGGGCCAAGGCCGCGCTGGTGCTGGACGGCACGCTGTCCCCGCCGTCGTTCGCGGTGGCCACCGCCGAGAAGGACGCCCGGCTCATCGTCCAGGCCGGCGAACGCGGCGGCGTACGGCTGGACGTCGCCGCCGCGGCCGCGGAACGGTTCGCCCGCGCCGCCGCCCTGGGCCACGCCGACGAGGACATGGCCGCCGCGTACTTCGCCAGCTTCGGCGAGCCCGGGCAGGACGGCGCGACCGCGCCGCCGAGGTGACGTTCCCCGCGCACGGGAGCACCCTGGAAACAGCTGGAATCAGCTGTCCCCGGAGGTGATCGTCATGATGCGCACAGCTGTCGGATGGCATGTCGAGCTGGAGTTCATGGAGGACGATCAGCACACCAAGGCGGCGGCCCTGGTGCGCTTGCCCGACGGTACGGAGGTACGGGCACACGGCCACGCCACCCGGCACCGGGTCGACTCCAACCAGCCCAGGGTCGGCGAGGAGATCGCCGGCGCACGTGCCCTCAACGAACTGGCCATGCAACTGCTGACCAAGGCCCACGACGAGATCGACGCGGAGTCCGGACGGACCTCGCACACGATCAACGTATGACGGCGCCTTGTACGACGCCGTGCGTACGGCGGCCCGGTGCGAGCGCCGCGCGGACCGCCCGTACCAGCGCCTGCGCCCGCGGGTCAGCGGTCACGCTCTTCCGGAAGCCGTTGGTGACATAGCCGAAGGCGATGCCGGTCTCCGGGTCGGCGAAGGCCAGGGCGCCGCCCCGGCCCGGGTGGCCGAAGGAGCCGGGGGAGAGCAGCGGGGACGCGGCGCCGTGCAGCATGTGGCCGAGGCCGAACCGGGTGCCGGCCACCAGGACCCGGTCCGGCCCGGCGGACTGCTCGGTGCGGGCCAGCGCGCCCGTTGCAGGGGTGAACAGCCGGGTGCCGCCGTCCACGTCGCCGATGAGCGAGGCGTAGAAGCGGGCCAGCCCGTCGGCGGTGGCGATGCCGTTGGAGGCGGGCAGGGCGGCCGTGCGGTAGGCGGGGTCGTTCTCGTCGGGGAGCGGGGTGATCGCGGCGAACGCGCGCCGGGTCAGCGAGTCGGGGTCGGCGTAGGCCTCGGCCATCGCCCGTTTGGGGCGGGTCTTCAGGCCGCCCGCGGCCTCGGGCGCCTCGACCGGGCCGACGCGGCCCACGCGCGCGTGCTGCGACTCCGGCAGGCCGAGCCAGAGGTCCGCGCCGACGGGGCCGGCGATCTCGTGCGCGATCCACTCGCCGACCGGGCGGCCGGTGATCCGCCGGATCAGTTCGCCGGTGAGCCAGCTGTAGGTCTGGGCGTGGTAGCCGTGGTCGGTGCCCGGCTCCCACACCGGGGCCTGCGCGGCGACGGCAGCCGCGCCCAGGTCCGGGTCGGCGGCCTCGGCGGGGGTCAGGGGGCGGTCCAGCACGGGCACGCCCGCCCGGTGGGCGAGCAGGTGCCGGACGCGGGTGTGCTCCTTGCCGGCCGCCTTGTACTCGGGCCAGTACGCGCCGACCGGGGCGTCCAGGTCCAGTTCGCCGCGCTGGTGCAGCAGCAGGAGCGCGGCGGCGGCGACACCCTTGGTGGCCGAGCGCACGATCTGCGCGGTGCCGGGCTCCCAGGGAGCCGTGCCGTCCACATCCCTGGTGCCGGCCCACAGGTCGACGACCTTGTGCCCGTCGCGGTACACGGCGACGGCCGCGCCGCGTTCCCCGCGCAGCGCGAAGTTCGCTGCGAACGCCTCCCTGACCGGCTCGAAGCCCTCGGCCACTGTGCCGTTCACGTCCACGCCCGCCGTCCTTTCGATCACCGGCCCCTCGCCTGCGACAGTGGGTGCAACGCGGACCGCGTGCCTGTGATTCCTCGGTGGGATCAGCCCAGCAGGATCGTTACGTCGATGTTGCCGCGGGTCGCGTTGGAGTACGGGCAGACCTCGTGCGCCGCGTCCACCAGCCGGGCCGCCAGGTCCGGGTCCAGGACCGGCAGGGAGACGCTGAGGGCGACCGCGAGGCCGTAGCCGTGGTGCCGGTTGGGGCCGATGCCGACCTTGGCGGCCACCGTGGAGCCGGTCAGGTCGTAGCCCGCGCGGTTGCCGACGAGGATCAGCGCGTTGTGGAAGCAGGAGCTGTAACCGGCCGCGAAGAGCTGCTCCGGGTTGGTGCCGCTGCCGTCACCGCCCAGCTCCACGGGCATCGCCACCTTCAGCGCGATCCGGCCGTCCTGGCTGGTGACATGGCCGTCGCGACCGCCGTGGGCGGTGGCCTCGGCGACGTACACGATCTTCGTCGGACGGGTGTCGACAGCGGTGTCCTCGGTCATGGCCGGCCTCCCCCGGAAAAGTGGCGCACAAGTACATCGTGCACAAGGTACTTGCCGGCGGGTCAGCAGGTGGCACTCGGGGGGTGGCGACAGGTGCTACTCGGGGGTGGCGACAGGTGCCACTCCGGGGTGGTGAGCGCGGGTAGCCGGGGGTCAGCGCCGGTCGGCCGCCGCGTCGGCGCGCTCGGTGAGCTTCCAGAGCTCCTCACGCAACCGCGCGATGTCCTGCGCGCCGAGGCCCGTCGTGGTGACAAGTGCGCCGGGTACGCGCGCCGCGCGCTCCTTGAGTTCCTCGCCGCGCCCCGTGCACGCGACGAGCACCGAGCGCTCGTCGCCGGCCGCGCGCTCCCTGCGCACCAGACCCGCCCCCTCCAGCCGCTTGAGCAACGGCGAGACGGTCCCGTAGTCCAGACGCAGGGCGCGCGCCAGTTCCTTCACGCTGGTCTCGCCGCGCTCCCACAACACCAGCAGCACGAGGTATTGCGGATAGGTGAGACCGAGGTCGTCCAGCAGCGGACGGTACGCGGCGGTCACGGCGCGCTGCGCGGCGTACAGCGCGAAGCACAGCTGGTCGTCCAGCAGCAGCGAGCCCTCGACGGCATGGTCCTCGTTCGTCACGCGCCCATTGTCACGGACGCCGGGTCGAACCCGAACGGCAGCTCCAGGCGGTGGGCGCGCATCAGCGCGTCGTCGGAGAGCAGCCCGGCGGTCGGGCCGTCGGCCGCGATCACGCCGTCGCTGAGGATGAGCGAGCGCGGGCACAGCTCCAGGGCGTACGGGAGGTCGTGGGTGACCATGAGGACGGTGACGTCCAGGGAGCGCAGGATGTCGGCGAGTTCGCGGCGGGAGGCCGGGTCGAGGTTGGACGACGGCTCGTCGAGGACGAGGATCTCCGGCTCCATGGCGAGCACGGTGGCCACGGCCACACGCCGGCGCTGCCCGAAGGACAGGTGGTGCGGCGGACGGTCGGCGAAGTCCTGCATGCCGACCCGCTCCAGCGCGGTGCGCACCCGTTCCTGGAGCGCGGCCCCCTTGATCCCGGCGGCGGCCGGCCCGAACGCCACGTCCTCCCGCACGGTCGGCATGAACAACTGGTCGTCCGGGTCCTGGAAGACGATGCCGACCTTCTGCCGGATCGCGGCCATGTGCTGCCTGCCGACGGGCAGCCCGGCCACCGTCACCGTGCCGGTGCCGCCGCCCAGGATGCCGTTGAGGTGGAGCACCAGGGTGGTCTTGCCGGCGCCGTTGGGGCCGAGCAGCGCGACCCGCTCCCCGCGCGCGATGGTGAAGTCGACGCCGAACAGGGCCTGGTGGCCGTCGGGGTAGGCGAAGGCGAGGCCGGAGACCTCCAGGGAAGCAGTACTCACAGGATCCATCCCAGCAGACAGACGACAAGGGCGGCGCAGGGGAGTGCGAGAGCGTGCCGCCACTGCGCACCGGACGCGGTCACCTCGTCGATGACCGGCAGGGAACCGGCATATCCGCGGCTCACCATGGCCAGGTGGACGCGCTCCCCGCGCTCGTAGGAGCGGATGAACAGCGCGCCGGCGGACTTGGCGAGCACGCCCCAGTGCCGTACGCCCCTGGCCTCGAAACCGCGCGACTCACGGGCGATCCGCATCCGGCGCATCTCGTCGGTGATGACGTCGCCGTAGCGGATCATGAAGGAGGCGATCTGGACCAGCAGGGGCGGCAGCTTCAGCCGCTGCAGGCCCAGCAGCAGTTCGCGCAGCTCGGTGGTGGCGGCCAGCAGGACGGAGGCGGCGACACCGAGCGTGCCCTTGGCCAGCACGTTCCAGGCACCCCACAGGCCGTTCACGCTCAGCGACAGCCCCACTACGTGCACCCGCTCGCCCTCCGCCACAAACGGCATCAGCACCGCGAACGCCACGAACGGCACCTCGATCAGCAGCCGCTTGAGCAGGAAGACGGCGGGCACGCGCGCGTGGTACGCGACGCAGGCGAGCAGGGCGGCGTACGCCGCGAACGCCCACATCGCCTCGCGCGGAGTGGACACGACCACCACCACGAACAGGAAGGCGGCGGCGAGCTTGGTGTGCGGCGGCAGGCCGTGCACGGGCGAGTGCCCGTGCCGGTACAGCCTGTGCGCGTGCCCGGCTCCCACCTCAGAGCCCCGGGTTGACGGGGGAGACGTCCTCGGCCCGGCGCCGGCGCAGCACCCAGAACACCGCGCTGCCCGCCACGACCGTGACACCGACGCCGATCACGCCGGCCAGGCCGCCGGACAGCCGGGCGTTCGAGACGTTCCTGACGCCGTAGTCGGCGAGCGGGGAGCCGGCGGAGGCGTGCTTCTCCTCCTTCTTGTCGATCCCCTTGTCGTGCGCGACCTTCTCCAGGCCGTCCGGGCTGGAGGAGGCGTAGAAGCTCACGAACCCGGCGAGCACCAGCGAGGTGACCAGGCCCGTCACCCACAGCGCGCGCCGCGAGGTGCGCGCCGCCACGGGCGCCGTGGGAGCCGGCGCGTCCACCAGCGTGCCGCCCACGCGCAACTTGAGCCGCTGCCGCAGGCCGCGCGCGCCGTGCACCAGATCCGGGCGCACGGCGATCACCGCGCTCACCGTGAGCGCGGTGATGACGGCCTCGCCGACGCCGATCAGGACATGGACACCGATCATCGCGGTCGCGACCTTGCCGAGGGAGACGTCGGTCGTCCCGCCGACCGCGTACAGGAGCGTGAAGACGACCGCGGCGGCCGGTACGGACACCAGCGCGGCGACGAAGGACGCGACGGTCACCGAACGCCGCTTGCGGGGCAGGACGGCGAGCAGCGCGCGGAAGACGGCGTACGACACGACCGTCGTGGTGATCGCCATGTCGGTGATGTTCACGCCGAGCGCGGTGAGCCCGCCGTCCGCGAACAGCACGCCCTGCATGAGCAGCACCACGGACACGCAGAGCACGCCCGTGTAGGGGCCGACCAGGATCGCGGCGAGCGCTCCGCCCAGCAGATGGCCGCTTGTTCCGGCCGCGACGGGGAAGTTGAGCATCTGTACGGCGAAGATGAACGCCGCCACCAGACCGGCCAGTGGGGCCGTCTTCTCGTCGAGTTCGCGGCGGGCGCCGCGCAGGCTCACCGCGAGGGCGCCGGCGGCGACCACCCCGGTGACGGCGGAGGTGGGGGCGTCGATGAATCCGTCAGGTACATGCACCAGATGATTTTAGGGCGTTCTTGCGAAACATGTGCAAGAGCCAGCCGGTCGTGCATCGGCTCCGCAGAACCGCCCGCTTCAGCGGGCGGCAACGGGAAAGTGTGCGACATTGGAGAGAAAGCGGATGCACAGCTTTCGCTTAGGTCACTCAGCGTGAAGGGGCGGTACGATGTCTGTGGTCGAGCAGTACGCGCGCGCCCATATCGTCACGGACGAGGAGGACCCGGGGGCCGTACCGGTGGTGCTGCGGTACGACCCCGACAGCGATCCACGCTCGGTCCGGGTCGGCCTTCCGGGTCCGCACGAGTGGACCTTCTCCCGCGCACTGCTCGAACGGGGGCTGCGGGTACCGGCCGAGAGCGGCGCGGTGCGGGTGTGGCCGTGCGGGCGTGTCCAGGCCGTCGTCGAGTTCCACTCCGACAACGGTGTCGAGGTGGTCCAGTTCGACTCGAAGGCGCTGCTCAGATTCCTGCGCCGCACCTACACCGCGGAACCCGTCCGGACCTGATCAGCCGCCCGTCTTCAGCAGGGTCGCCACGATCGGCCCGGCCGTGTCGCCGCCGTGGCCGCCCGCCTGGACCACGCCCGCGGCGGCGAGGTCGCCCTTGAAGGCGGTGAACCAGCCGTTCGGCTTCTTCTGCCCGTCGACCTCGGCGGAGCCCGTCTTCGCGCCGTAGTCCCCGCTCATGCCCGCCATCGCCTTGGCGGCCGTGCCGTAGTCCGCCGTGAACCGCATGACGTCCTTCAGCTGGGACTGCGTCGCCGACGACATGGTGCGCGCGGCCTTCGCCAGCGTGCGGTGGTCCACCTCGGGAGACACCAGGTACGGCTGGTGGAAGACACCCGACTCGACCGTCGCCGCCACGGACGCCATGTTCAGCGGGTTCATCCGCACCCCGCCCTGACCGATCAGCGAGGCACCCATCTGCGCGCCGCTCTGCACCGGGACGGAGCCGTCGAACGACGGGACGCCGATCGCCCAGTCGTCCCTGCCGAGGCCGTAGACCTGCTCGGCCTCCTTCGTCAGGTCGCTGTTCGACAGCTTCGGCGCGAAGTCGATGAAGGCGTTGTTGCAGGACGCTCCGAAGCTCTGCTTGAACGTGCCCTTCTTGATCTCGGAGTCGTCGTCGTTGTGGAACGTCCAGCCGGCCAGCTTGTACGTCTTGGGGCACGGATGCGACGCGCCCGGGGTGACGAGCTTCTTCTCGAAGAGCATCGTCGACGTCACGATCTTCATCGTGGAGCCGGGCGCGAGGGAACCCTGGAAGGCGACGTTGAAGCCGTGCCCGCTGTTGGCGACCGCGAGGATCTCCCCGGTGGAGGGCCGTACGACGACCACGGACGCCCGCGCCCGCTTGCCGACCTGCTGCTCGGCCGCCGCCTGCAGGGCCGGGCTCAGCGTCGTCCGCACCGTGCCCGGGGTGCCCTTGCTCAGCTCCACGAGCGTCTTGTCGGACAGCTCGGCCTTCTGCGACGCCTTGCCGCGCACCACGCGCAGCTCGACGCCAGCCTTGCCGCCCGCCGTCTTGCCGTACTTCTCCCGCAGCCCGTCCAGCACCGTGCCCAGCGACGGGTACGCGGCGGCCGTCAGCTCGCCGCCCGCACGGTCCAGCGCCTTGATCGGCGGGGTGCCGGACTCACCGGTGACGAGGGTGTCGCCGTCCTTCAGATCCGGGTGGACGACCGAGGAGTGCCAGTCCACCAGCGGCTTGCCGTCGCTCGCCCGCCGCACCACGGTGAACGAGCTCTCGTACGCCAGCGGCTTGCTCAGGTTCTTGTACGACACCGTCGCCTTGACGGAGAACGGCACCCTGGCGCCCTTGGCCGCGCCCGGCGTCAGCTTGACGTCCTTCAGGTGCGCGTCCTTGGCGTAGCCGGTGAGCAGCCTGGCGGCGGCGGACGCGTCGTCGGTGGCGGCGGCCGCCTCGGCGGGCCGGCCCTGCTGCCACGCGGTGAGGAAGCGGGTGGAGACCGTGCGGACCTCGGCGGCGCTGAGCGGGCCGGTCGGGACCGCCTTGTGGCCGGCCGTGGCGGACGTGCGCTCGTCGGCCGCGGCACCGCCGTCGTACACCGCGTAGACGCCGAACCCGGCGCCGCCGACGACCAGCGCGATCATCCCGCCGAGCACGGCGGGACTGGTCGTCTTCCGTCGCTCGGCGACGCGCCTTCTCTTGCCCACAGCCTCAGATCCTCCGTACGTTCCCCAGGCTCCCCGTAGCCCTCACACTCCCCAACGACGGCACTCACCTTAAAGTCCCCACCTCAGAGGGTGATGTCGGCGGCCGATCCGTAGCAGGCTTGCGACAATCGGACTGCGGCACACCCCGGGCGGCCACGGCTCAGACCCAGGTGTCCAGCCACATCCGCGACCGCCAGGAGTCGATCGGGATCGCCGTGCCGGTGTACAGCGGCCAGAAGTAGATGAAGTTCCAGGCGATCAGCAGCACCAGTACGCCCGCCGCCGACGCGCCGATCACCCGGCGGGTGTCGGAGGAGCCCGGCGGGCCGACGATCGCGCCGGCCATCATCGCCACCGCCAGGCACAGGAACGGTACGAAGACGACCGCGTAGAACAGGAAGATCGTCCGCTCCTGGTACAGGAACCAGGGCAGATAGCCGGCCGCGATCCCGCACGCGATCGCACCGGCGCGCCAGTCGCGGCGGAACGCCCAGCGCCACAACACGTACAGGATCGCGAAGCAGGCCGCCCACCACAGCAGCGGTGTGCCGATCGCCAGCACCTCGCGCGCGCACTTCTGGCCGGCGTCCGCCGGGCAGCCGTCGGCGCCGGGATTCGGCGACTCGTAGAAGTACGACACCGGGCGGCCCAGCACGATCCAGCTCCACGGGTTGGACTGGTAGGTGTGCGGGGACGTGAGACCGACGTGGAACTTGTACACCTCGTGCTCGTAGTGCCACAGGCTGCGCAGCCAGTCCGGCAGGAAGGACCAGCCGCCGCCCTTGCCGTCGGTGGCCGCCCAGTTGCGGAAGTAGCCGCCGGTGCCGTCCGTGGGGGAGAGGATCCACCCG
Organism: Streptomyces sp. NPDC001851; assembly: GCF_040297165.1. Classification (NCBI taxonomy): domain Bacteria; kingdom Bacillati; phylum Actinomycetota; class Actinomycetes; order Kitasatosporales; family Streptomycetaceae; genus Streptomyces; species Streptomyces sp. NPDC001851. The sequence goes on from NZ_JBEOYR010000018.1 coordinate 28,233, forward strand.
GTCCAGGAGGCCAGGTAGACGACGATCGCCACCGGGACCGTCGCCAGGAAGGCGATCCCCGTGTCGTACTTCAGGGCCGCCGCGTACGGGTGCTCGGCACCAGCGGTCTTCCGGGCGCCGACGTCCCACAGCACCGCCATGACGCAGAACGCCGCCAGGATGTACAGGCCGTTCCACTTCGTGCCGATGGCCAGGCCCAGCATCAGCCCGGCCGCCCAGCGCCAGGGGCGCAGCCCGAAACGGAACGTGTCGGCCACGCGCGCGTGCGGGCGGACCCGGCCGTCCGGGCCGGCGGGCAGCGCGGCGGCCAGCCTCTCCCGCGACCGGTCCCGGTCGAGGACCAGGCAGCCGAACGCGGCCACCACGAAGAACATCAGCACACCGTCGAGCAGCGAGGTCCGGCTCATCACGAAGTGCAGACCGTCCACCGCCATCAGCGCGCCCGCCAGGCAGCCGAGGAACGTCGAGCGGAACATCCGGCGCCCGATCCGGCACAGCAGCAGGACGGAGAGGGTGCCCAGCAGCGCGGTCATGAACCGCCAGCCGAACGGGTCGAACCCGAACATCAGCTCGCCGAGCCCGATGACGTACTTGCCGACCGGCGGATGCACGACATACGCCGCGTCCGTCGGGATCGCCAGGTGGCCGTGCCTCTGCAGCACCAGGTCGTTGGCGTTCTTGTCCCAGTTGACCTCGTAGCCGCGGTGGACGAGCGCCCAGGCGTCCTTGGCGTAGTACGTCTCGTCGAATATCACCGCGCGCGGGCTGCCCAGGTTCCAGAACCGCATCAGGCCCGCCATCAGCGTCACCAGCAGCGGACCCACCCAGCCCGACCAGCGCGTGATCCGCTCGGCCAGGACCGGCGGCACGCCGAGCACCTGCCACAGCCGGGGGGCCGGCTCGGCGTACGGGGGCACCAGCCGGTCCCGTACGTCGCCCGAGGGCGCGTCCCCCGCCGGTACGTACCCGAATCGGCGCAGCCGCCGCTGCCACGACGGCCGCTGGTCGTGCGGCGCCTGGCCCTGCCGGAGGTCCATGGAGGACGCGGTACTGGTCACCGCGCCATCGTAGGGAACGGTTCTGTGCGAGTCCCGTGCATGGGCGTACCGGTCGGCTTTCGGCAGGACTGTCCGGGAGGACTGTCAGTGGTTCCTGGGAGGATGGTCGGGTGACTGGAACCCTTGTCCTCGCAGGTACCCCCATCGGCGACATCGCGGACGCCCCGCCCCGGCTGGCCGACGAGCTGGCCGGCGCCGACGTCGTCGCGGCCGAGGACACCCGGCGGCTGCGCCGGCTCACCCAGGCCCTCGGCGTCACACCCAGGGGCCGCGTCGTGTCCTACTTCGAGGGCAACGAATCCGCCCGTACGCCGGAGCTGGTCGAGGAGCTGCTCGGCGGCGCGCGCGTGCTGCTCGTGACCGACGCCGGGATGCCGTCGGTCTCCGACCCGGGCTACCGGCTGGTCGCGGCCGCCGTGGAGAAGGACATCCGGGTCACCGCCGTGCCGGGGCCGTCCGCCGTGCTCACCGCGCTCGCGCTGTCCGGGCTGCCCGTCGACCGGTTCTGCTTCGAGGGCTTCCTGCCGCGCAAGGCGGGCGAGCGGCTGTCCCGGCTGCGGGAGGTCGCGGGCGAGCGCCGCACCCTCGTCTACTTCGAGGCGCCGCACCGGCTCGACGACACCCTCGCCGCGATGGCCGAGGTCTTCGGCGAGCAGCGGCGGGCCGCCGTGTGCCGGGAGCTGACCAAGACGTACGAGGAGGTACGGCGCGGTCCGCTGGCGGAGCTGGCGCGGTGGGCCGCGGAGGGTGTCCGCGGGGAGATCACCGTCGTGGTCGAGGGAGCCCCCGAGGCCGGGCCGGAGGAGCTCGACGCGGAGGAACTGGTGCGCCGGGTGCGGGTGCGGGAGGAGGCCGGGGAGCGGCGCAAGGAGGCCATCGCGGCGGTTGCGGTGGAGGCCGGGGTGCCGAAGAGAGTGGTTTTCGATGCGGTGGTCGCAGCCAAACGCGCCGGTGGTTGAGGGGCGCCGGGACGCTCTGTCAACGGCCTCTGAGCAGGGCTGTTCTCGTGTGAGCGGATGGGCCATGGGAGGGCAAAAGGCTGTCGCCGAAAGCAAAGCCCAACGGGGTGGGAGAGGGCGGTTTCTGCAAGGAACTGCCAAATCGCCTCCAACACTCGACAGCCCTGCTGCATTCGCGCCGGCGGAAGAGTCCACTGGTTGAAGAGGCGCCCCGTTGCGGGGCGCCTGTCCAGCGGAACAAGAGGAGCTGGCATGAGTGAGATCGCAGGGCACTCCGGCCTCCGCGGTACGGCCACAGCCGTCGTTCACGAGTCGTATTCCTTCGCCTGCATGCGATGCGGGCACGGCTGGGAGCAGTCGTACGAGATAGAGCACCACACGGACGCAGACGGGCAGGAGTTCGTGCTCTACGTGGCCGACGGCCAGGTCGTGCCGTCGCCGCTGAGCCGGCCCAGCTGCCACAACTGCGACGGCCACGTCGTGCGGATCATGCGCGCCGGGCAGGTCTCGTCGGTGCGGGGCGCCGCGGAGCGGCACCACGGCGTGCCGCAGGCGGGCCCGGCCGAGGCGCCGGAGGGGCCCGCGCAGCACAAGGAACCCCACCACTGGCACCTGTCCGATCTCCTGCACCCGTTCCAGCGCAAGGCGAGCTGAGCGGATCGCCGGCCGCAGCGGGCATGCCCCTTTCGTAGGATCGGGGCATGCCTTCGAACGCCGGCCAGAACGCCAAGGCCGACAAGAACGCCGCGCCGCCGCTTCCGGCGCCGCTGCGGGTTCCGGTCGCCGACTCCCACACCCACCTCGACATGCAGTCCGGCACGGTCGAGGAAGGCCTCGCGAAGGCCGCGTCGGTGGGGGTGACGACCGTCGTCCAGGTCGGCTGCGACATCAAGGGCTCGCGCTGGGCCGCCGAGATCGCCGCCGCTCACGACGGCGTCCACGCCGCCGTCGCCCTCCACCCCAACGAGGCCCCGCGCATCGTCCACGGAGACCCCGACGGCTGGTCCCGGCAGGGCGCCCGCGCGCCGGGCGGTGACGCGGCGCTGGACGAGGCCCTCGCCGAGATCGACCGGCTCGCCGGACTGCCCCAGGTCAAGGGCGTGGGCGAGACCGGGCTCGACTACTTCCGCACCGGCCCGGAGGGCAAGGCGGCCCAGGAACGGTCCTTCCGCGCCCACATCGAGATCGCCAAGCGGCACGGCAAGGCGCTCGTCATCCACGACCGGGAGGCGCACGCCGACGTCCTGCGCGTCCTGAAGGAGGAGGGCGCCCCCGAGCGCACCGTCTTCCACTGCTACTCCGGCGACGCCGAGATGGCGGAGATCTGCGCCCGCGAGGGCTACTTCATGTCCTTCGCCGGCAACGTCACCTTCAAGAACGCCCAGAACCTCCGGGACGCCCTCGCCGTCGCCCCCCTGCAGCTGGTCCTCGTGGAGACCGACGCGCCCTTCCTGACCCCGGCGCCGTACCGGGGCCGGCCCAACGCCCCGTACCTCGTCCCGGTCACCGTCCGCGCGATGGCCGCCGTGCGCGGCATCGACGAGGATGCGCTGGCGACGGCCCTCGCCGCCAACACCGCTCGGGCCTTCGGCTACTGAGCCCCTGTTCGAGCGGCGAGCGGCGCTCCCCTGTCCGGGTGGCGAGCGCACACTCGGCGGGCAACAGTACGCAGTCGCGTCGCTTTGGAGAGTGACGGTCGCTCCGCTAGGTTCGGGGCCCGATCCGGACCCCTCTGGCACCTCTGGAGCGTGTCGGCGTGAGCAAGTCGCAGTACGAGACGTTCGAGACATGGTGGCCGTACGAGCCGTACGGCCCCGGCGCCTCCGTGTACACCGCGGACACCCAGCCGTACGGGCTGTACGAGGACACCTACCGGCCCGCTTACGAGGCGCAGGCGTACTTCGTCACCGAGCCGGTGCTACCCCGGCAGGGCGGGCGCGCGCAGCAGGCCGGGAGCGTGCCGCAGGCGGCACGCTCCCCCGAGGCGTGGAGCGCGCCGGACGACGAAGGGGCGAGCGGGCCCGAGACGCCCGCCGACGTGGGCGGGCGAGCCGCGCGCCGGCGCAGGGAGCGCTGCGCCGAGCGCCCGGAGTCCGCCGTGCGCCGTCTGCTGCCGCAGGCGCTGGTCGTGGCCTTCCTGGCCGGCGGCACCACCGCGTTCGTCGCCAAGGACAAGGCGGTCGAGCTGACCGTCGACGGCAAGCAGCGCACCCTGCACACCTTCGCCGACGACGTCGGCGAGCTGCTCGCCGAGGAGCGCGTGCCCGTCGGAGCGCACGACCTGATCGCGCCCGCCCCCGGCACGCCGCTCGCCAGCGGTGACACCGTCGCTGTGCGCTACGGGCGCCCCGTCCGGCTCACCCTGGACGGCCAGCAGCACGAGGTGTGGACGACGGCGCACACGGTGAAGGGAGCGCTCGACGAGCTGGGGGTGCGCGCGGAGGGCGCGTACCTCTCCACCTCGCGCTCCCAGAGCATCGGACGCGCCGGGCTCACCCTCGACGTGCGCACCGAGCGCGCCGTCACGGTCATGGCCGACGGCCGCACCCGCACCATCCGCACCAACGCGGCCACCGTCCGCGAGGTCATCGGAGAGGCCGGGATCGGCCTGCACGGCGAGGACATCACCTCCGTGCCGCTCGACAGCTTCCCGCGCGACGGGCAGACGGTGACCGTGCTGCGGGTCAGCGGCAGCCGGGAGATCCGCGAGGAACAGATCCCGTTCGCGGTCGAGCGCACCGAGGACCCCACCCTCTTCAAGGGCACCGAGGTCGTCGTACAGGAGGGGCAGCCCGGACTGCGGCGCGACACCTACCTGCTGCGCATCGTCAACGGGGTCCGGGAGAAGCCGCGCCGCGAGACCTCCGAGGTGGTGCGCAAGCCGCGCAAGCAGATCGTCAAGGTGGGCACCAAGCCGCTGCCGCACTCCGTGGCCGGCGCCGACCACCTGAACTGGGACGGTCTCGCCAGCTGCGAGTCCGGCGGCCGGCCGGACGCGGTCGACCCGTCCGGAACGTACGGCGGCCTCTACCAGTTCGACGCGCGCACCTGGCACAGCCTCGGCGGCACCGGACGCCCGCAGGACGCACCGGAGGCCGAACAGACCTTCCGCGCGAAGAAGCTGTACGTGCGCCGCGGGTCGACGCCCTGGCCGCATTGCGGGGCGCGGCTGCGGGGCTGAGCGCCGGCGGGTACGGGGAGGCGCCGCGGGGACGCCCGGCCGTCGCCGGTGCGGGCGGTCCGCGGCTGGTCGCGGCACCTGGCGATCCGGCCGGGCAGACCCCCGTACCCTTGTCCCGTGAGCAGCCCCACCCCCGACGCCCTCCTCGGCCCCGCCGACATCCGTGAGCTGGCGGCAGCGCTCGGTGTCCGTCCCACCAAGCAGCGCGGCCAGAACTTCGTGATCGACGCCAACACGGTCCGCCGTATCGTCCGCACCGCCGGGGTCCGCCCCGACGACGTGGTCGTCGAGGTCGGCCCCGGGCTCGGCTCCCTCACGCTCGCGCTGCTGGAAGCGGCCGACCGGGTCACCGCGGTCGAGATCGACGACGTACTCGCCGCGGCCCTCCCCGCGACCATCGGGGCGCGCATGCCGGCGCGCGCCGACCGGTTCGCGCTGGTCCACTCCGACGCGATGCACGTCGCCGAGCTGCCCGGCCCCCCGCCGACGGCACTGGTGGCGAACCTCCCGTACAACGTCGCCGTCCCCGTGCTGCTGCACATGCTCGACACCTTCCCGAGCATCGAGCGCACCCTCGTCATGGTGCAGTCCGAGGTCGCCGACCGGCTGGCCGCCGCGCCCGGCAACAAGGTGTACGGCGTGCCGTCGGTGAAGGCGAACTGGTACGCCGAGGTGAAGCGGGCCGGGGCGATCGGCCGTAACGTCTTCTGGCCCGCGCCGAACGTCGACAGCGGGCTGGTGTCGCTGGTACGGCGGGCCGAGCCGATCAAGACGACCGCCTCCAAGGCCGAGGTCTTCGCCGTCGTCGACGCGGCCTTCGCACAGCGCCGCAAGACCCTGCGGGCGGCACTGGCCGGCTGGGCCGGGTCCGCCGCTGCCGCCGAGGCCGCCCTGGTAGCGGCCGGGGTCTCGCCGCAGGCGCGCGGGGAGTCGCTGACGGTGGAGGAGTTCGCGCGGATCGCGGAACACAAGGGGAGCGGCGAGTGAGCGTCACGGTACGGGTACCGGCCAAGGTCAACGTCCAGCTCGCGGTCGGCGCGGCCCGCGCCGACGGGTTCCACGACCTCGCCAACGTCTTCCTCGCCGTCGGCCTCTACGACGAGGTGACGGTGACCCCCGCGGACGGACTCCGGATCACCTGCGAGGGGCCGGACGCCGACCAGGTGCCCCTGGACCGCACCAACCTCGCCGCACGCGCGGCCACCGCCCTCGCCGGGCGGCGGGGCATCGAGCCGAACGTCCACATCCACATCGCCAAGGACATCCCGGTCGCCGGCGGCATGGCTGGCGGCAGCGCGGACGGCGCGGGCGCGCTGCTCGCCTGCAACACGCTGTGGGATGCGGGTGCCTCCCGGGCCGAGCTGCTCGCGATCTGCGCCGAACTGGGCAGTGATGTGCCGTTCAGCCTGGTCGGCGGGGCGGCCCTCGGTGTCGGGCGTGGCGAGCAGCTGACCGCCCTGGAGGTCGGCGGCACCTTCCACTGGGTGTTCGCGATGGCCGGCCGGGGGCTGTCCACGCCGGCGGTCTTCCGCGAGTTCGACCGGCTGGCGCAGGGGCGGGAGATTCCGGAACCGGTGGCTTCGGCCGAACTGCTGGAGGCGCTGGCGAAGGGGGACGCGGAGGCGCTGGCCGCGGCTGTGTCCAATGACCTTCAGCCTGCCGCTCTGTCCCTGTTCCCGGAGCTGGCGGAGACGCTGGCGGCGGGGCGGGGGGCGGGTGCGCTCGCCGTGCTGGTGTCCGGTTCCGGGCCTACGACGGCGTTTCTCGCCCGGGACACCGAGGCGGCTCAGAAGGTGGCAGCGGCCCTGCGGGCGTCCGGTACGTGCAGGTCGGTGCGGACGGCGGCGGGGCCGGTGGCGGGGGCGACGGTTCTCTAGGGCCTCAGAGTTCGTCGATCGCCGTCAGGTCGATGTCGATGGGGTACGGCTTGTCGACCTTGATGCGGTCGCGATGCATGCCGGTGTGGATGTATGCCCTGGTGAGCGGGTCGAGCTCGTAGACGTGGATGACGGGCCTGCCGCTCGTCCCGTTCTCCTCGACGCGCCAGAAGTTCGGGATCTCGGCAGCGGCGTACTTCTGGGGCTTGGTCGTGCGGTCGCGGGACTCCGAGTCCGGGGAGACGACTTCGATGGCCAGGAGCACGTCCTTGGCCTCGTACTTCGCCTGGCCAGGGCCCGTGACGGCGTCGGCGCGGATGATGCTTACATCGGGCTCCGGGCCGTTGCGCTCGTCGAGGACGATGGTCATCTCACGCTTCACCTTGAACCCGATCGGCAGGCCCTGGCGAAGGCCGTTCACCAGCAGGTCGATCGCATCGGCGTGAAAAGCGCGCTGCGGACTCACGAAAACGAGGCTCCCGTCGATCAACTCGGTGTGCGGCGGGAGATCCGGCAGTGTGAACAGGTCGTCCACGGTGTAGCCGTCCTGGGGCGGCACCGGCCAGTGGTGGCGGTGCTCTACGGACTCGGCGGTCATGGTTCCTCCCATGGACGGGATCCTGCTGCCTGTCCTCCACGGTAGCGGCCGTTTCCCGGTCACGTCATCACAAAGAGTGACAACCTCCTCGCGCCCCGCCCTCACCCCGGTAGGCCCTACGCTAGAAGGCTGACCCACCACCGCGCACAGGAGTGAAATGGCCGTCAACCTGGTCAATGTCGAGAACGTCAGCAAGGTGTACGGCACCCGTGCCCTGCTGGACGGCATCTCGCTCGGTGTGCAGGAAGGGGACCGGATCGGGGTCGTCGGGCGCAACGGCGACGGCAAGACCACCCTCATCCGGATGCTGGCGAAGGTGGAGGAGGCCGACACCGGACGCGTCACCCACGCCGGCGGTCTGCGGCTCGGCGTGCTCACCCAGCACGACTCCCTCGACCCCGCCGCCACCGTCCGCCACGAGGTCATCGGCGACATGGCCGACCACGAGTGGGCGGGCAACGCCAAGGTGAGGGATGTCCTGACCGGCCTGTTCGGGGGGCTGGACCTGCCCGGCTTCCCCAAGGGGCTCGACACCGTCATCGGACCGCTGTCCGGCGGTGAGCGGCGCCGGATCGCGCTCGCCAAGCTGCTCATCGAGGAACAGGACCTGATCGTCCTCGACGAGCCCACCAACCACCTCGACGTCGAGGGCATCGCCTGGCTCGCCCGGCACCTGCAGAACCGCCGCTCGGCGCTGGTGTGCGTCACGCACGACCGGTGGTTCCTGGACCAGGTCTGCACGCGCATGTGGGACGTGCAGCGCGGCGACGTGTACGAGTACGAGGGCGGCTACTCCGACTACGTCTTCGCGCGCGCGGAGCGTGAGCGGATCGCCGCCACCGAGGAGGTCAAGCGGCAGAACCTGATGCGCAAGGAGCTGGCCTGGCTGCGACGCGGGGCGCCCGCCCGTACGTCCAAGCCGCGCTTCCGCATCGAGGCCGCCAACGAGCTGATCGCGGACGTGCCGCCGCCCCGGGACAGCTCCGAGCTGATGAAGTTCGCCTCCTCGCGGCTCGGCAAGACCGTCTTCGACCTGAAAGACGTCACCGTGCAGGCCGGGCCCAAGGTGCTGCTGAAGCACGTCACCTGGCAGCTCGGTCCCGGCGACCGGATCGGTCTCGTCGGCGTGAACGGCGCCGGAAAGACCTCCCTGCTGCGGGCCATGGCCGTGGCGGCGCGCACGGAGGGCGAGGAGCAGCCGGCCGGTGGGCGTATCGCCGTCGGCAGGACCGTCAAGCTCGCCTACCTCTCCCAGGAGGTCGCCGAACTCGACCCGGACTGGCGGGTCCTGGAGGCCGTGCAGCGGGTGCGCGAGCGTGTCGACCTCGGCAAGGGGCGCGAGATGACCGCCGGGCAGCTGTGCGAGACGTTCGGCTTCGGCAAGGAGAAGCAGTGGACGCCGGTCGGGGATCTGTCGGGTGGTGAGCGCCGCCGGCTGCAGCTGCTGCGGCTCCTCATGGACGAGCCCAACGTCCTCTTCCTGGACGAGCCCACCAACGACCTCGACATCGAGACCCTCACCCAGCTGGAGGACCTCCTCGACGGCTGGCCCGGCTCGATGATCGTGATCTCCCACGACCGGTTCTTCCTGGAGCGCACCACGGACCGGGTCTTCGCGCTCCTCGGCGACGGCACCCTGCGGATGCTGCCGCGCGGCATCGACGAGTACCTGGAGCGGCGGCAGCGGATGGAGGAGGCGGTCGCCGCGCAGGCAGCCGCCGCGGCACCCAGGCCGGCCGCACCGGAGAAGAGCGCCGCCGACCAGCGTGCCGCCAAGAAGGAACTCCAGAAGATCGAGCGGCAGTTGGACAGGATCTCCGAGAAGGAGACCGAGCTGCACGCCCGGATCGCCGAGAATGCCACCGACTTCGCGAAGGTCGCCGACCTGGACGCCCAGCTGCGCGACCTCGCGGGGGAGCGCGAGGAACTGGAGATGCGCTGGCTGGAGTTGGCGGAGGACGCGTAGCGGGAGCACGGGGGCGGGGATGCGGGGTTGCCGCGCGGGCGCGGAGGGCTGAGCACCGGCGCGAGTCGGGGGGTGTGCGCGCCGCCGACTACGGCGCTCGGGCCGAGGCTTGTGCGGTACCAGTGACGGCGCTCGGCCCGGCACGCGCTCCTCAACGCACGGCGCGCGCAACGCCCGCCCGCGCCCGCTCCCCCCGGTCCGCGCCCGCTCCCCCGGGTCCGCGCCCGCTCCCGCACAGCACCTCGCGCCCGCTCCCCCGTTCACGCCCGCTCCCCGGGCGCGTGTCGGCACCGTCCGCGCCCGAGGCGTGAACCAGCCACCGCCCGCCTTCCGCCGCACACCCAACCCTCCCGGCGCGCGGCGCTGTTGCGTGCGCCGCGTGAAGGGGGCGTGAAGGCGCGTAACGGGCGCATCACGGCCCGGTCGTCCCTTGGGAACAGCGGCGGATCCGGGCCGCTGCGCTGTCGGTACCGGGTGATAGAAAGGGCCGTCTGAGAACTGTCTGAAGTAACGACCCAGGGTCCGTCAAGAACCTCAGGGCGTGGCTAAAAATCAGTGAACGAGGGGGAAGAGCGCTGATGACTCAGCCGCCCAACCAGCCGCCGCAGGGCGGTTTCGGAGCGCCGCAGGACCAGCCGCCGCAGGGCGGCGGTTTCGGGGCCCCGCAGACGCCGCCGGCACAGGGCGGTTTCGGCGCCCCGCAGGGCACCACGGGCGCCCCCGGCGTGCCGCCCACGCCCCCGCCGCCGGCCCAGCCGCCCGCCGCCCCGCCCCAGCAGCCCCAGCCCGGCTACGGCTATCCCCAGCAGCCGGGTCCGTACGGCACCCCGGGACCCTACGGCTACCCGCAGCAGCAGCCGGGCCCCTACGGGGCGGCGCCCCAGCCCGGTTTCGGGTATCCGCAGCAGCCGCCGTACCCGGGCGCGCCCGGCGGTGCGCCGGCGTCCGGGAAGAAGACCGCGCTGATCATCGGTGCCGCGGTCGCCGCGCTGCTGGTCGTCGGCGGCGTGGGGTACGCGGTCGTGAGCGGCGACGGCGGCGGCAAGAAGAAGCCCGTCGCCCAGCAGAGCGACGACCCCAAGCACTCCGCCTCCGGCGCGCCGAGCCGGTCGGGCGGCGGTGACGACCCGGAGAACCTCAACGACGGCCGCAAGCCCGGTGAGGACAAGGTGCTCTGGTACAAGTCGGCGCCGGACGCCCCTCGTAGCGGCGCGGAGGCGCCCGGCATGTGGGTCACGGACAAGGCGGTGGTGAAGGCGGCGTACAAGCAGGTCTTCGCCTATGGCGTCGGTGACGGCAAGCCGGCGTGGGCTCCGGTCTCCTTCCCGCAGAAGATCTGCGCGGTCACCCCGCAGAAGTCGGACGACGACAAGGTCGTCGTGGCGTACATGAGCGGCACCAGCGACAAGGCCCAGTGCAACCAGCTGCAGCAGATCGACCTGAACACCGGTCAGAAGGGCTGGAGCGGCACGGTCGACCGCCAGGGGGCGTTCGACATCGCGGTCGAAATCAGCCTGACCATCAGCGGCAAGACGGTGGTGGCGGGCCGCGCGGGGTCGGCGGGCACGGCGTACGACGTCGACAGCGGCAAGAAGCTGTACGACAAGGGGGGTGACGGCGGGTCGTGCGCTCCGTCCGGGTACGCGGGTGGCGCCGGCCGGCTGATCCAGGCGTCCTCCTGCAACGCGTTCGCGCCCAACGAGCACGACGAGATCCAGGAACTGGACCCGGCCACCGGCAAGGTCAAGTGGACCCAGCCGGTCAAGAAGGGCTGGGAGGTGACCAAGGTGTACTCCGTGGACCCGCTGGTGGTGTACCTGACCAACCCGGACAAGAAGGTCTGGAACATCTCCACGTTCACCAAGGACGGCAAGTTCCGCTCCCAGGTGAAGGTCGACGAGAAGTTCGCCCCCCGCTGCGGCTTCCTCGACCGGAATCTGCAGCCCTGCCAGGGCGTGGTGGCCGACGCCGACACGCTGTACCTGCCGACGGACAGCACGAACAAGGCCAACGAGATCGTCGCGATCAGCCTCACCACCGGCAAGGCCGAGTGGCGGGTCAAGTCCCCGGCCGACGAGCCGATGTATCCGCTGAAGAGCGAGGGCGGCAAAGTCATCGCGTATGTGCAGCCGTCGTACGACGCGGGCGGCCAGGTGGTGTCGATCCCGGCCACCGGCTCCTCCCACAAGCCCACCAGGCTGCTGCAGAACCCGCAGGGCACGGCCCAGATCGAGGAGAGCTTCTTCGAGTCCGTCGTGGACTGGTCCGACGGGCGGTTCTTCATCTCCAGTGCCCAGCTGAACGGCAGCGACGAGGCCAGGGAGAAACTGATCATGGCCTTCGGCAACTGAGCCGTCCGTCCCGGCTTCCCTGTCCCTGCCAAGCCCTCGATGCCATCCGGCCTTCCGAGCCTCACTGAGGTACCCACCCCATGACCCAGCCGCCCCCTCCGCCGCCGAACCAGCCCCCGCAGCAGCCCGGCTTCGGCCCCCCGAGCCCGCAGCAGCCTCCGCAGCCCCCGCAGCCGCAGCCCGGCTACGGCTACCCGCAGGCCGCTCCGCCCCCGCAGCCCCCTCAGCCGCAGCCCGGCTACGGCTATCCCGGCCCGCAGCAGAACCCGTACGGCCAGCAGCCCCCGGCCTACGGCCAGCAGCCCCCGGCCTACGGTCAGCAGCCCCCGGCCTACGGTCAGCAGCCCCCGGCCTACGGTCAGCAGCCTCCTGCCTACGGCCAGCCGCAGAGCCCGTACGCGCAGCCCGTGCAGCCGGGTTACGGCTATCCGGGCCAGCCGCCGACCGTGCCGGTTCCGTCGCAGCCGGGGCAGGGCGGGGGCGGGCGGAACAACACGGTGCTGTTCATCGTCGTCGCGGCCGTCGTCGCCATCGCGCTGATCGTCGCCGGCGGCATCTGGTACGCCGGCTCCTCCGGTGGCGACGTCGAGAAGCACGGTGCCGCCTCCTCCGGCGGCGGCACCGGCGGCAGCGGCGGCGGCACGGGCGGCGGCAAGGAGAAGGTGCCGGCCGACCCCGCGGCCAAGGTGCTGTTCCAGGTGCCGCTGCCCGTCACGGACGACACGACCAGCACCGTCGGTTCATGGCTGACCGACAAGGTGTACGCCAAGAGCGGTGTCGCCGAGATCGCCGGTTACGACCCGGTCAAGGGCACCAAACGGTGGACGATCAAGCTGCCCGGTCCGGTCTGCGCGGCCAGCAGGCACACCACGGCGGACGGCAAGACCGCGATCACCTACCAGCCGAAGTGGAGCACGAAGAACAGCTTCGCCGGATGCACGCAGATCGCCGCGATCGATCTGAACGCCGGCACCAAGCTGTGGACGAAGTCGGTCAAGGTCGGGGACTCCCCGATCAACTACGACAACGTGACGGTGGGTCAGAATACTGTCGCGGTCGGCGACAGCGAAGGCGGCGCCGCCTTCGACATCGACTCCGGAAAGCCGCTGTGGCTGCCGAAGCAGGGCGACGAGTGCAACGACGTCGGGTACGGCGGTGGCGCGAAGCTGGTCGCGGTGCGCAGATGCGGAGACATCGACAACCCGCGCCTGCACATCCAGACCCTCGACCCGAAGACGGGGAAGGTGATCTCCGAGTACAAGATGGACCCGGGCATCAGCGAAGCGTCCATCGTCTCCACCGACCCGCTGGTGGTGGCCGCCGCCGTGGGCGACAGCACCCAGGTCTCGGACTACTTCTCCGTCGACAACAAGACGGGCAGGCTGCTCGCCCACATCTCCGCGCCGTCCGACAACTACGCCGGCAAGTGCGACGGCATCACCCGCTTCGAGGACTGCCACGAGGTCGTCGCCGGGAACGGCAAGCTGTACCTGCCGACCGCGGAGCACGACGGCTCCTCGTCCCTCAGCCAGACCAACGAGATCGTCTCCTTCGACCTCACCACCGGAAAGCCGACCGGTCAGCGTGCCGAGGCCGGCGAGGACACCACGATCTCCCCGCTGCGCATGGACGGGAGCAATCTGATCGCCTACAAGGCGCCGTCGTACAAGGCCGGCGGTCAGATCGTCAGTATCGACGGCGGCAGTTTCAAGATGACCAAGCTGCTGGTGAACCCGGCCGCGAGGAGCACGCGGGAGTCGGAGAGCAACATACTGCCCGACAGCGATGAGCTCCTCTTCGGCGGCGGCCGCCTGTACATGGGGCAGGTCTACGCCAAGCGGAAGGGCCTGTCGTCGATCGGCCAGGAGGACCTGGTGCTGGTCTTCGGCACGGACGGCTGACGCCGCGCCGCCGCCGCGGCGGGTCTCGCCCGAATGGGTGACTTGCCGAGGAGTGCCCCGGATTTCATCGATCCGGGGCACTTCTCATCAAGAGGGGCAGCGCGACGTCGAACAAGCGTGTAGCTTCCGGGGGCATATGGAGGGCGGGGTGCCGGGGGGCCCTCTGTCCTCGCGGACCGGTGGGCGTCCATAGTGGGGCATCCATGGGGGGGACTGGGGGGTTGCTCTATGGGAGTGCGGCTCATGGTCGTCGACGACCATCGCCTGCTCGCGGAGGCGCTGGCGTCGGCGCTCAAGCTGCGCGGGCACCGGGTGCTCGCCGCGGCGGCGCCGGCCGCGGGCGCGGCGGACCTGGTGATCGCGCGGGCGCCGGAAGTGTGCCTGCTGGGTACGGCGGCGCCGGCCGAACCGGGCGTGTTCGACCCGGTGGTGAAGATCAAGCGGGACCGGCCGCAGGTGGCGGTGCTGGTGCTCGGCCCGGTGCCGTCGCCGCGCGGGATCGCGGCGGCGTTCGCGGCCGGGGCGTCGGGGTACGTGCGGCACGACGAGCGGATCGAGGGGGTCGAGCGCGCCATCATGAAGGCGCGCGCGGGGGAGGCCGCGGTGGCTCCGCAGTTGCTGCAGGGGGCGTTCGGGGAGCTGCTCAATCCTGCCGCGCAGCCCGATGACGAGGCTCAGCGGTTGCTGTCGGTGCTGACGCCGCGGGAGGTGGAGGTGCTGGTGCGGGTGGCCGACGGCGAGGACACGCGGCTGATCGCGGCCGGGATGGGGATCGCGCCGAGCACGGCCCGTACGCATGTGCAGCGGGTGCTGATGAAGCTGGGGGTGGGGTCGCGGCTGGAGGCGGCGGCGCTGGCGGCGCGTACGGGGCTGCTGGACCGCGCGGGGCCGTTGGGTTCCGGTCGCGAGTAGGCGCCGCGGAGGGGCGTGGGGCTGTGTCGGCTTGCGGCTCCGCCGCGTGGGCGCGACCAGCCCCCGCCCACCCGCACTCGGGAACGGTGCTTCAGTCCCCCTGCCTCTCCTCCGGCAGACCCTCCGGGGGAAGCGGCGGCGGAGTGGGCCGCAGCTTCAGCCAGGCCAGGAAGAAGAGGCCCAGCAGCAGCATGCCGGTCCCGGTCCAGAGGTTGATGTTGACGCCCTGGGCCTTGTCGATCGCGGACCGGGAGTCGGTGATGCCCACGATCGTGACGATGACGCCGTACAGCACGAACAGGCCGCCGATGATGCGGCGCAGGTCGAAGATGCGCGCGGCGGTTGCGGACTTGGTCTCCAGCTCGGTGACCTCCCGCGCCACCTCGTCCTCGGTGTAGTGGTGGCGGCGGTCGGGGTGCTCGGGGTGTTCGGACATGGTTTCCTCGGTCCTCCCGCGTCAGAACGAGAACGGGATGTAGCAGGCGGCGGCCAGCACGACCGCGCCCCAGCCCAGCAGGGCCGGCTTGCGGTACCAGGCGTCGTCGCCGGCGGCGGGCGGCTCGGACATGCCGGGGGAGCGGGTGCCGTAGACCAGCCCCTGCAGCTCCTGTACCGGCTTCGGCTTGGTGAACAGGGACACCGCGACCATCACGACCGCGCCGGCGACGAAGCCCGCGATCGCGGAGACGAAGTTGGCGCCCTGGTCGGAGGGGATGGAGATGATGCCCTTCTTGTAGAAGACGAAGTAGTTGATCATCGCCGCGGTCGTGCCGGCGAGCAGGCCCCAGAAGCCGGACCTGGCGGACGCGCGCTTCCAGAACATGCCGACGATGAAGACGACGAACATCGGCACGTTGAAGAAGGAGAACAGGGTCTGCAGGTACGCCATGATGTTCGAGAACGAGGAGGCCAGGAACGCCGTACCGATCGACGCCAGGACGCCGATCGCGGTGATCAGGCGGCCGAAGCGGACGTAGTAGGCGTCCTCGCGGCCGCGCACCACGTACTTCGCCCAGATGTCGTTCGTGAACACCGTGTTGAAGGACGACACGTTCGCCGCCATGCCCGCCATGAAGGCCGCCAGCAGACCGGTGACGGCGATGCCGAGCACGCCGTTGGGCAGCAGCTCCTGCATCAGGTACGGGATGGCGTCGTTGTACTGGTAGCCGGAGCCGGGGGTGCCGAACTTCGGGACGATCGCGGCGGCGACCAGGCCCGGGATCATCACCAGGAAGACGATGAAGATCTTCGGGTAGGCGGCGATCAGCGGGGTCCGCTGCCCGGCGGAGAGGTTCTTCGCGGACAGGGCGCGCTGCACCTCGGCGAAGTTGGTCGTCCAGTAGCCGAAGGAGAGGACGAAGCCCAGGCCCAGGACGATGGTCAGCCAGTTGGCGCCGAGCGGGTTGGCGCTGCCGATGCCGGTGCCGCCCCACGCGGTGGTGAAGTCCGCCCCGTGGCTCGCGGTGAGCTTGTGGGTGAGGCCGTTCCAGCCGCCGGCCTTCTTCAGGCCGAGGATGGTGATCGGGATGAGGGCGGCCAGGATCACGAAGAACTGCAGCACCTCGTTGTAGATGGCCGAGGACAGGCCGCCGAGGGTGATGTACGCCAGCACGAACGCGCCGGCCACCACGATCGCGACCCACTGCGGCCAGCCCAGCAGCGCCTCGACGACGATCGCGAGGGCGTAGAGGTTGACGCCGGCGATCAGGATGGCGGCGAACGCGAACAGGATCGAGCTGAGCAGGTGGGCGGCCCGGTCGAAGCGCAGCAGCAGGAACTCGGGGACCGAGCGGACCTTGCTGCCGTAGTAGAAGGGCATCATCACCAGGCCGAGGAAGACCATGGCCGGGATGGCGCCGATCCAGTACCAGTGCACGGTGTAGGCGCCGTACTGGGCGCTGTTCGCGGCCATGCCCAGGATCTCGGTGGCCGCCAGGTTCGCCGAGATGAAGGCGAGGCCGGTGATCCAGGCGGGCAGCGAGCGTCCGGAGAGGAAGAAGTCGAGGCTGGTCTTCACCGAGCGGCGGGCCGCGAAGCCGATGCCCAGGACGACGACGAAGTAGATCGCCAGGATCGTGTAGTCCAGCCAGTTGACGGGGAGCTGTAGCTGCGCCGCCAGATACAGGGGACTTTCTGTGGGGGTCTGCATGCGTACTCGCTTCGTTGCGCGAACGGGTCCAGAGCGGAACCTACGTCTCCGCGTTCGTTAATTGAACACTTCTGTTGATGTTCTTTGTTTGATTGTGATGAACTCCGCCGTGGTGAGTTGTGGTCTGTTATGTTTGATTGTGTTGGGTGATGGGTGCGGCACGTAGAGGAGTCCGGCGTTGAAGAAGACCTCGACACGGCTGGCCGACGGTCGTGAGCTGATCTACTACGACCTGCGGGACGACACCGTGCGCGACGCCGTCGACCGCCGGCCCCTGGACCGCACGGTCACCACCTCCGGGATCCGCCGCGACGTGCTGCTCGGCGACGCGGTCGCCGTCGCCTCCCACCGGCAGGGGCGCACCTACCATCCGCCGGCCGACGAGTGCCCCCTGTGCCCGACACGGGGCGGCCGGCTCAGCGAGATCCCGGACTCGTCGTACGACGTCGTCGTCTTCGAGAACCGGTTCCCCTCGCTGGCCGGCGACTCCGGCCGCTGCGAGGTCGTCTGCTTCACGTCCGACCACGACGCCTCCTTCGCGGACCTGAGCGCCGGGCAGGCGCGCCTGGTGCTGGACGCGTGGACGGACCGCACGTCCGAGCTGTCGCACCTGCCCGCCGTCGAGCAGGTCTTCTGTTTCGAGAACCGCGGTCCCGAGATCGGCGTGACCCTCGGCCACCCGCACGGGCAGATCTACGCCTACCCGTTCACCACCCCCCGCACCGCGCTGATGCTCCGCTCGCTCGCCGCGCACAAGGAGGCCACCGGCGGCGAGAACCTCTTCGACGCCGTACTGGAGCGGGAACGCGCCGACGAGCGGGTCGTCCTTGAGGGTGAACACTGGGTGGCGTTCGTGCCGTACGCGGCGCACTGGCCGTACGAGGTCCATCTCTACCCGAAGCGCCGCGTCCCGGACCTGCTCGCCCTGGACGAGGCGGCGCGCACGGAATTCCCCCAGGTCTATCTGGAACTCTTGAGGCGCTTCGACCGTATCTTCGGCGAGGGTGAGCCTCCGACGCCGTACGTCGCCGCCTGGCACCAGGCCCCGTTCGGCGCGCTGGAGGAGTTCGACGGTGTCACGCGGGACGACTTCGCGCTGCACCTTGAGCTTTTCACCGTCCGCCGCACTTCCGGCAAGCTGAAGTTTCTCGCGGGTTCCGAGTCCGGCATGAGCGTGTTCATCAACGACGTGCCGCCGGAACGCGCGGCCGAGCGACTGCGAGAGGTAGCGAGTTCATGAAGTACCTGGTGACGGGTGGTGCGGGTTACGTCGGCAGTGTGGTCGCCCAGCACCTGCTGGAGGCCGGCCACGAGGTCACGGTCCTCGACAACCTCTCGACGGGCTTCCGCGAGGGCGTGCCCGCGGGCGCCGCCTTCATCGAGGGCGACATCCGCGACGCCGCCAAGTGGCTCGACCCCTCCTACGGGGGTGTGCTGCACTTCGCCGCGTCCTCGCAGGTCGGCGAGTCGGTGGTGAAGCCGGAGAAGTACTGGGACAACAACGTCGCCGGCTCCATGGCGCTGCTCGGCGCGATGCGCGAGGCGAACGTCCGCACGCTGGTCTTCTCCTCCACGGCGGCCACGTACGGCGAGCCGGAGCAGGTCCCGATCGTGGAGAGCGCCCCCACGAAGCCGACCAACCCCTACGGCGCCTCCAAGCTGGCCGTCGACCACATGATCACCAGCGAGGCCGGCGCCCACGGCCTGGCGGCGGTCTCCCTGCGCTACTTCAACGTGGCGGGCGCCTACGGCGCCTACGGCGAGCGCCACGACCCCGAGTCGCACCTCATCCCCCTGGTCCTCCAGGTCGCCCAGGGCCGCCGCGACGCGATCTCCGTCTACGGCGACGATTACCCGACCCCGGACGGCACCTGCGTGCGCGACTACATCCACGTCGCCGACCTGGCCGAGGCCCACCTGCTGGCCCTGGCGGCCGCACGGCCGGGCGAGCACCTGATCTGCAACCTCGGCAACGGCAACGGGTTCTCCGTCCGCCAGGTCATCGAGACCGTCCGCCAGGTCACCGGCCACCCGATCCCCGAGATCACCGCCCCGCGCCGGGGCGGCGACCCCGCGGTCCTGGTCGCCTCGGCGGACACCGCCCGCGAGAAACTGGGCTGGAACCCGACCCGCGCGGATCTCGCGGGCATCGTCGCGGACGCGTGGCAGTTCGCGCAGAGCATCACAAGGGAGCACTAGTGGGGGCACAGCAGGTCCGGGAGCGTTTCGCCGAGCTGTACGGCGCGGAGCCGGAGGGCGTCTGGGCGGCGCCGGGCAGGGTCAACCTGATCGGTGAGCACACCGACTACAACGACGGCTTCGTGATGCCCTTCGCCCTGCCGCACCAGGCGACAGCGGCCGTCTCCCGCCGCACCGACGGCGTCCTGCGCCTGCACTCGGCGGACGTCGGCGGCGGGATCGCCGAGCTGTCCCCGGACGCGCTCGCACCGCAGGGCGACGACGGCTGGACGGCGTACCCGGCGGGCGTGGTCTGGGCACTGCGCCAGGCCGGCCACGAGGTCACCGGCGCGGACATCCACCTGGCCTCGACCGTGCCGGCCGGCGCGGGCCTGTCCTCCTCCGCCGCCCTGGAGGTCGTGATCGCGCTGGCCCTGAACGACCTGTACGGACTCGGCCTCGCGCGCTGGCAGCTGGCCCGCCTGTGCCAGCGCGCCGAGAACGTCTACGTCGGCGCGCCGACCGGCATCATGGACCAGACGGCGTCGGCCTGCTGCCAGGCCGGGCACGCCCTGTTCCTGGACACCCGCGACCTGTCCCAGCAGCAGATCCCCTTCGACCTGGCGGCCGAGGGCCTGCGCCTGCTCGTCGTGGACACCCGGGTCAAGCACGCCCACAGCGGCGGCGAGTACGGCAAGCGCCGCGCGGGCTGCGAGAAGGGCGCGGCCCTGCTCGGCGTCGACGCCCTGCGGGACATCCCGTACGCCCAGCTGGACGCGGCGCTGGCCCGGCTCGGCGACGAGGAGGAGACCGTCCGCCTGGTCCGGCACGTGGTCACGGAGGACCAGCGGGTCGAGCGGGTGGTGGAACTCCTCCGCGCGGGCGAGACCCGGGCGATCGGCCCCGTCCTCACCGAGGGCCATGCCTCGCTGCGCGACGACTTCCGCATCTCCTGCCCCGAGCTGGACCTGGTGGTGGACACGGCCCTGTCCGCCGGCGCGCTCGGCGCCCGGATGACCGGCGGCGGCTTCGGCGGCTCGGCGATCGTCCTGGCGGAGGCGGCCGACGTCGGCACCCTCACGAAGACGACCGAGGAGGCCTTCGCGGCGGCGGGCTTCACGGCCCCGCGGGTCTTCGAGGCGGTGCCGTCGGCGGGGGCGCGGCGGCTGAACTGACACCCGCCGTCCCGGCGGGCGGTTACGGCAGGCCTTTGCCGCATTCCTCCCCCACGGGGAACATGCGGCACGCGAATCACGCATCCGACGGCCAGTTCTGCAAATCCGCTTCCGCAGCGTGCTCCCTTCCGTACTCTGTGAAACAGCACCGGTGGGGGCCGGTGCTGTTTCAGGGGGCGAGACAGGCGGGTACGGCACCCGCGGTGGGGTAGCAGTTTCCGCGACGGCGGCGGCCGCGCGGCGCGCGTCCTTGCCGTGGGGTGTCGTACCCGCGGGTCGTCGTTCTCCGGGCCGTTCCGGTCCTCGCGGACCGGCTGATGGCGGCCGGCCCTTTCCGGACCTTGGTTGTCCCCTGCTCCACGCGGAGCCTGGGGAAGGGGGTTTCGTGGTTCGCATCCGAGTCCTGGTCGTGGACGACCACCGCATCTTCGCCGAGTCGCTCGCCGCCGCGCTGGCCGCCGAGCCCGACGTCGACGTCTTCGCCGCCGGCAGCGGCCCCGCCGCGCTGCGCTGCCTGGACCGGGCGGCCGGCGAGGGCCGCCGCTACGACGTCCTCCTGGTCGACGCCGACCTCGGCGGCCATGTGCCCGGCAGCCGTCCGGCCGTGCCCGTGCAGGACGGCGACGAGGAGGGGCTGGTCGACGGCATCTCGCTGGTCGCGGGCGTGCGCGCGGCCCAGCCCGCGGTGCGGATCGTGGTGCTCGCCGAGAAGGACGATCCCCGGCGGGCGGCCCTCGCGCTGCAGGCCGGGGCCTCGGGCTGGGTCGCCAAGGACTGCTCGCTGTCCCGGCTGCTGACGGTGATCCGCGGCGTGCTGCGCGACGAGACCCATCTGCCGCCCGCCCTGCTCACGGGCGTCCTGCGCGAACTCACCGCCGCCCGCCGGCACCGCACCGAGAGCGAGCGGCTGGTGGAGTCCCTCACCCCGCGGGAGCGGGAGGTGCTCCGCTGCATGGTTGCGGGGCTGGGCAGGAAGGCCGTCGCCGAGCGGCTGTTCCTCTCCCCGCACACCGTGCGCACCCATATGCAGAACGTCCTCGGCAAGCTGGGTGTCCACTCGACGCTGGCGGCCGTGGCACTGGCCCGCCGCGCCGGTGTCGGACCGGCCGACCTAACCGGGGATGTTGTCGAACGGGGCGGTCAGCTGGCGTAGCAGACCGGCCAGCTCCGCCCGCTGGGCGCGGGACAGCTCGGCGAGGATCGCCCGCTCCTGCTCCAGCAGGCCCGCGAGCGCCTGGTCCGCGCGGTCCCGGCCGGTGTCGGTCAGCCGGACCAGCACACCGCGCCGGTCGCTCGGGTCGGGCAGCCGTTCCACCAGGCCCTTCTTGGCCAGCCGGTCGATGCGGTTGGTCATCGTGCCCGAGGTGACCAGGGTCTGGGTGAGCAGCTGGCCGGGGGAGAGCTGGTACGGCGTGCCCGCGCGCCTCAGCGCGGTCAGCACATCGAACTCCCAGGGCTCCAGCTGGTGCTCGGCGAAGGCGAGCCGGCGCGCACGGTCCAGATGCCGGGCGAGTCGGCTCACCCGGCTGAGCACTTCCAGCGGCTCCACGTCGAGGTCCGGACGCTCCCGGCGCCACGCTGCGACCAGCCGATCGACCTCGTCCTCCATGGAGATCAGTGTAGTGGTTGTGTCGACATGAAGTCTCTTGATGTCGAGTCTCTTGACATCGAGAGACATGGGCGGGGAGAGTGAAGCCATGACGCACCCCATCTGGGACCCCGGTCAGTACCTGCGGCACGCCGGTCACCGGGCCCGCCCCTTCACCGACCTCCTCGCCCGGATCCCCGACCCGCCCGCCGGGCGGCCCCGCATCGCCGACCTCGGCTGCGGACCGGGCAATGTCACCGCCCTGCTGACCGAACGCTGGCCCACCGCCCACGTCACCGGCTACGACAACTCCCCCGAGATGCTCGATACCGCCCACACCGCGCACGAGGGCCCCACCGCGGGCGGCGGCCGGCTGGACTTCGCCCACGCCGACGTCCGTACCTGGACGCCCGGGGAGCCGTACGACCTGATCGTCTCCAACGCCACCCTCCACTGGGTGCCCGCGCACACCGAGCGCTTCCCCGACTGGATCGCCGGCCTGCGTCCCGGCGGCACCTTCGCCTTCCAGGTGCCCGACAACATCGACGCCCCGCTGCACGCCCTGATGCGCGAACTCGCCGGCAGCCCCCGCTGGAAGTCCCGCCTCGCCGACGTGCTGCGCCCCACCGGCTCCGTGCACACCCCCGACGTCTATCTGGACCGCCTCGCCCGCCTCGGCTGCGCGACCGACGTGTGGCAGACGACGTACTTCCACGTCCTCGCCGGTGCGGACCCGGTCCTGGACTGGGTGAAGGGAACCGGACTGCGGCCCGCCCTGACCGCGCTCGCCGACGATCCCGAGGCGCGGGACGCGTTCCTCGCCGAGTACCGCGATCTGCTGCGGCAGGCCTACCCCGGCGCGCCGTACGGCACCGTCCTGCCCTTCCGCCGCCTGTTCGCCGTCGCCGTGAAGGAGACCTGAGTTCCTGGAACCGTGAACCGTTCGCGGCCCCTCGTCCGGGGGTGACGGGCATGGGCGGGGAGCGGCGCCGCGGCGGCGTGGCGCGGGAGACCCTCCTCGCGGTGTGGCACGGCCCGGGCGCGGCACGGCCCGGGCGCGGGCACGGCCGTGGCCCGGTGCCGGGAACCGGGACCCCGGCCCTGACGCCGCCCGGGCGCGCGTTCAGCTCTTCCGGTGGCCTATCAGGCGGGGCTTCGGCTCCAGCCCGTCCAGCCCGTGCCACGCCAGGTTCACCAGATGCGCCGCGACCTCCGCCTTCTTCGGGCGGCGCACGTCCAGCCACCACTGGCCGGTCAGGGCGACCATGCCGACCAGCGCCTGCGCGTACAGGGGGGCCAGCTTCGGGTCGAAGCCCCGGGACTTGAACTCGCGGCCCAGGATGTCCTCCACCTGTGTGGCGATGTCCGAGATCAGCGAGGCGAAGGAACCCGTGGACTGGGGGATGGGGGAGTCGCGGACCAGGATGCGGAAGCCGTCCGTGTACTCCTCGATGTAGTCCAGCAGCGCGAACGCCGCCTGCTCGCACAGCTCGCGCGGATGCCCGGCCGTCAGCGAGCTGGTCACCATGTCCAGCAGACGCCGCATCTCGCGGTCGACCACCACCGCGTACAGCCCCTCCTTGCCGCCGAAGTGCTCGTACACCACCGGCTTGGACACCCCGGCCTTCGCCGCGATCTCCTCCACCGAGGTGCCCTCGAAACCTTTCGCCGCGAAGAGGGTCCGACCGATCTCCAGCAGCTGCTGGCGGCGCTCGGCACCGGTCATACGGGTCCGGCGGGCCCGCCTGGGCTTGTCGTTGCTGGAGGTGCTGCTGGAGTCGGTCGCCACGGCGTCAATCATGCCGCCTTCGCGGTCTCCTCCCGGCGCCGGGAGCCGTCCTGGCCGGTGTTCCGGCGCGAATCGATACGCGAGCGTGACGGCCAGCGCACGTCGTACGCCCAGCCGAGCAGCTCGAAGATGCGGATGATCCGGGCCGAGGAGTCGATCTGGCCGCGCATCACACCGTGCCGCGCCGAGGTCGGGTCGGCGTGGTGCAGGTTGTGCCAGGACTCACCGCACGACAGCACGGCCAGCCACCACACGTTGCCCGAGCGGTCCCGCGACTTGAACGGCCGCTTGCCCACCGCGTGGCAGATCGAGTTGATCGACCAGGTCACATGGTGCAGCAAAGCCACTCGTACGAGTGAACCCCAGAAGAACCCGGTGAACGCGCCCCACCAGGACATCGTCGCCAGACCGCCGATCAGCGGCGGCAACCCCAGGGACAGGGCCGTCCACAGCACGAACTGGCGGGAGATCGCACGGATCGCCGGGTCCTTGATCAGGTCCGGCGCGTACTTGTCCTGCGGAGTCTGCTCCTCATCGAACATCCACGCGATGTGCGCCCACCACAGGCCCTTCATCAAGGCCGGGACCGTCTCCCCGAACCGCCACGGAGAGTGCGGATCGCCCTCCGCGTCGGAGAACTTGTGGTGCTTGCGGTGATCGGCCACCCAGCGCACCAGCGGACCCTCGACCGCCAGCGAACCCATGATCGCCAGCGCGATCCGCAGCGGCCGCCTGGCCTTGAACGAACCATGGGTGAAGTACCGGTGGAAACCGATCGTGATGCCGTGGCACCCCAGGAAGTAGAAGAACACCAGCAGGCCCACGTCGAGCCAGCTCACCCCCCAGCCCCAGGCCAGCGGCACAGCCGCCACGAGTGCCAGGAACGGCACGGTGATGAACAAAAGCAGCGTGATCTGCTCGATCGAACGCTTCTGCTCGCCACCCAGCGTGGCGGACGGGGGAGGAGTGTCGTCGGCCTTACGGGCTTCTTCGATCACATCGGAACTTGAGGTCATGCGCGTCCCCTGTGGGGTCGAGAGTCGAGACAGATGCCGGGCCGCCGGGACCGGACGGGACTCGACGGTACTTCCCTACGGTTCCGTAACCTACGGCTTCGTAAGTATGGCAGCGTGTCGTGCGGCGGCAAGAGCCCCACGGCCTGCGCGTCTCCATCGACACCTATCCTTGGAATCGGTCGGACAGCGCGGTCCGCTGAAGTTTCCTTCCCGGACGCTCCGGCCCCCATGCGGCGCACGCCGCCCGGCAGCCGGCCGGGTTCCCTCCCAGACGAGCTTCAACACTGCAAGGAGCCGCACCTGTGAGCAGTGCCGACGACCAGACCACCACGACCAGCAGCGAGCTGCGAGCCGACATCCGCCGGCTGGGTGATCTCCTGGGCGAGACCCTCGTCCGGCAGGAGGGCCCCGAGCTGCTCGACCTGGTCGAGAAGGTCCGCCGCCTCACCCGCGAGGACGGCGAGGCCGCCGCCGAGCTGCTGCGCGGCATCGAACTGGAGACCGCGGCCAAGCTGGTACGCGCCTTCTCCACCTACTTCCACCTCGCCAACGTCACCGAACAGGTGCACCGCGGCCGTGAACTGCGCGCCCGGCGCGCCGCCGAGGGCGGCCTGCTGGCCCGCACCGCCGACCGCCTGAAGGACGCCGACCCCGAGCACCTGAAGCAGACCGTCCAGAATCTGAACGTCCGCCCGGTGTTCACCGCACACCCCACCGAGGCCGCGCGCCGCTCGGTGCTGAACAAGCTCCGGCGCATCGCCGCGCTCCTGGACACCCCCGTCCAGGGCTCCGACCGCCGCCGCCACGACGTCCGCCTCGCCGAGAACATCGACCTGGTGTGGCAGACCGACGAGCTGCGCGTCGTCCGCCCCGAGCCCGCCGACGAGGCCCGCAACGCCATCTACTACCTCGACGAGCTGCACGCGAACGCCGTCGGCGACGTCCTGGAGGACCTGACGGCGGAACTGGAGCGGGTCGGCGTCAGACTCCCCGACGACACCCGCCCGCTCACCTTCGGCACCTGGATCGGCGGCGACCGCGACGGCAACCCCAACGTCACCCCCCAGGTCACCTGGGACGTCCTCATCCTCCAGCACGAACACGGCATCAACGACGCCCTGGAGATGATCGACGAACTGCGCGGACTGCTCTCCAACTCCATCCGCTACACCGGCGCCACCGAAGAGCTCCTGCAGTCCCTGAGGACCGACCTCGACCTGCTCCCCGAGATCAGCCCCCGCTACAAGCGCCTCAACGCCGAGGAGCCCTACCGGCTCAAGGCCACCTGCATCCGGCAGAAGCTGGAGAACACCAAGCAGCGCCTCGCCAAGGGCACCCCGCACGAGGACGGCCGCGACTACCTCGGCACCGGCGAACTCCTGAAGGACCTGCGGATCATCCAGGCCTCCCTGCGCGAACACCGCGGCGGCCTCCTCGCCGACGGCCGCCTGGCCCGCACCATCCGCACCCTGGCCGCCTTCGGCCTCCAGCTCGCCACCATGGACGTACGCGAGCACGCCGACGCCCACCACCACGCCCTCGGCCAGCTCTTCGACCGCCTCGGCGAGGAGTCCTGGCGCTACGCCGACATGCCCCGCGAGTACCGCGCCAAGCTCCTCGCCAAGGAGCTCCGCTCCCGCCGGCCCCTCGCCCCGACCCCCGCGCCCGTCGACGCGGCCGGGCAGAAGACCCTCGGCGTCTTCGAGACCGTCAAGAAGGCCCTGGAGGTCTTCGGCCCCGAGGTCGTCGAGTCCTACATCATCTCCATGTGCCAGGGCGCCGACGACGTCTTCGCCGCCGCCGTCCTCGCCCGCGAGGCCGGCCTGATCGACCTGCACGCCGGCTGGGCGAAGATCGGCATCGTGCCCCTGCTGGAGACCACCGACGAGCTCAAGGCCGCCGACACCATCCTGGAGGACATGCTCTCCGACCCCTCCTACCGCCGCCTGGTCGCGCTGCGCGGCGACGTCCAGGAGGTCATGCTCGGCTACTCCGACTCCTCCAAGTTCGGCGGCATCACCACCAGCCAGTGGGAGATCCACCGCGCCCAGCGCCGGCTGCGCGACGTCGCCCACCGCTACGGCGTACGCCTGCGCCTCTTCCACGGCCGCGGCGGCACCGTCGGCCGCGGCGGCGGCCCCTCCCACGACGCCATCCTCGCCCAGCCCTGGGGCACCCTGGAGGGCGAGATCAAGGTCACCGAACAGGGCGAGGTCATCTCCGACAAGTACCTCATCCCGTCCCTGGCCAGGGAGAACCTGGAACTGACCGTCGCGGCCACCCTGCAGGCCTCCGCCCTGCACACCGCCCCCCGCCAGTCCGACGAGGCCCTGGCCCGCTGGGACGCGGCGATGGACGTCGTCTCCGACGCCGCCCACGCCGCCTACCGGCGCTTCGTCGAGGATCCGGACCTGCCGACGTACTTCCTCGCGTCGACGCCGGTGGACCAGCTCGCCGACCTGCACCTGGGCTCCCGGCCCTCCCGCCGCCCCGGCTCCGGCGTTTCGCTCGACGGCCTGCGGGCCATCCCGTGGGTGTTCGGCTGGACCCAGTCCCGGCAGATCGTCCCCGGCTGGTTCGGCGTCGGCTCCGGCCTCAAGGCACTGCGCGAGGCCGGGCTGGACACCGTCCTCGACGAGATGCACCAGCAGTGGCACTTCTTCCGCAACTTCATCTCCAACGTCGAGATGACCCTCGCGAAGACGGACCTGCGCATCGCCCAGCACTACGTCGACACCCTCGTCCCCGACGAGCTCAAGCACGTCTTCGACACCATCCGGGCCGAACACGAGCTGACCGTCCGCGAGGTGCTGCGCGTCACGGGAGAGCAGGAACTGCTGGACGCCCAGCCCGTCCTGAAGCAGACCTTCGCCATCCGCGACGCCTACCTGGACCCGATCTCCTACCTCCAGGTCACCCTGCTCAGGCGCCAGCGCGACGCGGCAGCCGCGGGCACCGACCCCGACCCGCTGCTCTCCCGCGCCCTGCTCCTCACCGTCAACGGCGTGGCGGCCGGCCTGCGCAACACCGGCTGACGGCCACACCACACAAGGGTGCCCCCGAGGTCGTACGACCCCGGGGGCACCCCTGCGTCACGGAGCCCTCAGCCCCGCTGCACCCTCCGGCGCCAGGCCACCAGGCAGCCGCCCACACCGACCAGCGCCGCGGCACCGGCCGACAGCAGACCCACCGGAGCGCCGTTACCGGTCTCGGCGAGACCGCCACCGGCACCCCGGGCGGACGGCGAGGAGGACGGAGCCGCGGCGGCGGGCGATCCCGGCGCCGGCGCACTCGGGGCCGTACCGGACGACGAAGACGACGAAGAGGACGGCGACGGAGAGGAAGGCGACGACGGCGACGCCGGGCGCGACGGCTTCCCGCCACCGCCCGCCGCACCCTTGCAGTCCGTCCAGAACACCTTGTGCTTGGCCGCGCCCTTCTCGCCCTCGAAGTTCCAGAACAGCTTGTAGTGCCCGTCCGGCAGCGACAGGTCGCCCGTACGGCCGTGGCCGTCCGCGCCCAGCGCGATCGCACCGGTCCTCACGGTCGCGCCCTTCACGGCGGCCGTCGGCGCCCAGGCCTCGATGTGCCAGTCGACCCTCCGGCCACCGTCGAACCCGAAGGCGTCCAGATAGAACGTGCACACGTGCGGCTCGTTGCGGCGCAGCTCCGCGCCGGTCCGGGCATCGTGGATCTTGACGGTGCCATGGTCACCGGGGGCACTTGCATGGGCGGCCGGGGCGCACACGAGCGCCGCCGTGACACCGGCGCTCAGCGCGCCGGCGCGAATGAGGGTACGCATGGGGCAGATCCATCTTCGAGTGGTGAACGGGGAAGATGTGGAGGGGGCGGTTCACCTTCCGGCCACGCCTGACCGCCGGTCAAGCACGAACCGGCAACGAACAGACCCCCCACAGACGTGAAGAACGCCCCAGCCCTCAGAGAGTCACGAAAGCAGCCGTCAGCAGCGCGATCCCCGCCCCCGCCAGCACCCACCCGGCCCGGGTCAGCCGCATCCCGCCCGCCACCACCACCGACGCCAGCAGCAACGCCCCGCCGAACGGCACCCACGCGTACAGGATCCCCGCCGGACCCGAACGCACCGCGTCCGCCGAACCCGGCTTCAGGACCACGTCGTACGTCCGCCCCTCGCGCACCGCCACCGACTGCCCGAGCTCCACACGCGCGCGTGCCCGCGCCCCCTGCGACGTCGGCGTGAAAGGCCCCGTACACACGCCCCCCGCACACCGGGTCACCCGCACCGTGCCGGACTCCCGCCCCTTCGTCAGCAGCACGTGCTGCGCGGTCCCCCAGGAACCCCACACCCCGCAGAAGAGGATCAGCGCGGCGAGCGCGCCCATCGCCGCGACCCGCCCGAACCGCAGCGCGGTCACGGAGGCCTGGCGAGCGGTGGTGGCAGTGGCGGGCATGGCCGGGATCATTGGCCATCCCCCTGCGGCCGGTCAACCCGCCGGGGAGGCAAAGCCGTACAAGTCAGGAGTTGTACGCGCTCTGCGCCCGCTCCAGACCCTCCGTCACCAGACACTCCACCGCGTCCGCCGCACGGTCCACGAAGTAGTCCAGCTCCTTGCGCTCCGCCGACGAGAAGTCCTTCAGCACGAAGTCCGCCACCTGCATACGACCCGGCGGACGCCCGATCCCGAACCGCAGCCGGTGATAGTCCGGCCCCATCGCCTTCGTCATCGACTTCAGACCGTTGTGCCCGTTGTCCCCGCCGCCCAGCTTCAGCCGCAGCACCCCGTAGTCGATGTCCAGCTCGTCGTGCACCGCCACCACGTTCGCCACGGGCACCTTGTAGAAGTCCTTCAACGCGTTCACCGGACCACCCGACAGGTTCATGTACGACGCCGGCTTCGCCAGGACCACCCGCCGGCTCGCCGGCCCCGCCGGACCGAGCCGCCCCTCCAGCACCTGCGCCTGCGCCTTGCCCGCCCGCTTGAACTTCCCCCCGATCCGCTCCGCGAGCAGGTCCACCACCATGAACCCGACGTTGTGCCGGTTCATGGCGTACTCCGGCCCGGGATTCCCGAGCCCGACGATCAGCCAGGGATCAGTACTGGCGGGGGTGGTCACGTCCATCTCTCCTTGATACGCGCCAGCCGCTGCTCCCGGCGAGGGAAGCAGCGGCTGAACAGTTGACGGCGACGGCGAGGATCAGGCCTCGGCCGCCTCCTCGCCCTCGGCGGCCTCACCCTCGGTCTCCTCGGCCTGCGCGGCCAGGACCTGAAGGACGACCGCGTCCTCCTCGACGGCCAGCGTGGTGCCGCTCGGCAGCGCGATGTCCTTCGCCAGGACGGAGGCACCGGCCTCCAGGCCCTCGACGGAGACCGTGACGGCCTCGGGGATGTGCGTCGCCTCGGCCTCGACCGGCAGCGCGTTCAGGACGTGCTCCAGCAGGTTGCCACCCGGGGCCAGCTCGCCCTCGGTGTGCACCGGGATCTCGACCGTGACCTTCTCGCCGCGCTTGACCAGCAGCAGGTCGACGTGCTCCAGGAAGCCCTTCAGCGGGTCACGCTGCACGGCCTTCGGGATCGCCAGCTCGTTGGCCTTGCCGTCGATGTCCAGGGAGATCAGGACGTTCGGCGTACGCAGCGCCAGCAGCAGGTCGTGACCCGGCAGGGTCAGGTGCACCGGCTCGGTGCCGTGGCCGTACAGAACGACCGGCACCTTGTTGTCACGGCGGATGCGACGGGCGGCACCCTTGCCGAACTCGGTACGGGTCTCGGCGGTGAGCTTCACCTCGGACATGTGGATCACTCCTCGTAGGAACTCGGAACGGACGTGGTCACCCGGCCACGAACGGCCTGCTACGAAGAGCGCGTCGATAACGGACCACCGGCCCCGTCCCGCAGAACGAGTACGGCCTCCCTCGCCGAGCAACTGCAGCAGTCTACTCGGAGGGGAGGCCGCACCCAAAAGGATCTTCGGTTACCTCACGGAGCGGGGTTGCAGAAACCTCACTGCTCGTCGAAGAGGCTGGTCACCGACCCGTCCTCGAACACCTCACGCACCGCGCTCGCAATCGTCGGAGCGATCGACAGCACCGTGATCTTGTCCAGATCCCGGCCCAGCTCCGCCGGCGTCGGCAGCGTGTTCGTGAACACGAACTCACTCACCCGCGAGTTCTTCAGCCGGTCCGCCGCCGGACCCGACAGCACACCGTGCGTCGCCGTCACGATGACGTCCTCCGCACCATGCGCGAACAGCGCGTCGGCAGCCGCACAGATGGTCCCACCCGTGTCGATCATGTCGTCGACGAGCACACACACCCGGCCCTTGACCTCACCCACGACCTCGTGGACGGTCACCTGGTTCGCCACGTCCTTGTCACGCCGCTTGTGCACGATCGCCAGCGGCGCACCGAGCCGGTCACACCACCGGTCCGCCACCCGCACACGACCCGCGTCCGGCGACACCACCGTCAGCTTGTTCCGGTCCACCTTGTCGCCCACGTAATCGGCGAGCAGCGGCAGCGCGAACAGGTGATCCACCGGCCCGTCGAAGAAGCCCTGGATCTGGTCCGTGTGCAGATCCACGGTCAGGATCCGGTCCGCACCCGCCGTCTTCATCAGGTCGGCGATCAGACGCGCCGAAATCGGTTCACGACCCCGGTGCTTCTTGTCCTGCCGCGCGTAACCGTAGAACGGCACGATCACCGTGATGGAACGGGCCGACGCACGCTTCAGCGCGTCGATCATGATCAGCTGCTCCATGATCCACTGATTGATCGGAGCCGTGTGGCTCTGGATCACGAAGCAGTCCGCACCACGCGCCGACTCCTGGTAGCGGACGTAGATCTCACCGTTCGCGAAGTCGAAGGCCTTCGTCGGGACGACCCCGACACCCAGCTGCTGGGCGACCTCCTCGGCAAGCTCGGGGTGGGCGCGGCCGGAGAAGAACATCAACTTCTTCTCGCCGGTCGTCTTGATCCCGGTCACAGCACAGTCTCCTCAGAGGTTGTCTCAGCCAGCCGGCTGCTCGTACGACCTCCCGTCTGGGCATGAGAGGCCGAACCAGCTGGTAGGGGTGCGGGTGCACGTGTGCGGATGTGCACTTATCACGGTACGCCGACTTTGGCGCACACGATTCCGGTCAGTCCTCGTTCTCGCCCCTCCGGGACGCCGCCTCGGCCGCCTTCGCCGCCGCGCTCCCCGGACGCTTCCGAGCCACCCAACCCTCGATATTCCGCTGCTGACCGCGGGCCACGGCCAGCGAACCGGGCGGCACATCCTTCGTGATCACGGACCCGGCGGCCGTGTAGGCACCGTCCCCGACCGTGACAGGAGCCACAAACATGTTGTCCGAACCCGTCTTGCAATGCGACCCGACAGTCGTGTGGTGCTTGCTCTCACCGTCGTAGTTCACAAACACACTCGCCGCGCCGATGTTCGTGTACTCACCGATCGTCGCATCACCGACATACGACAGATGCGGCACCTTCGTGCCCTCACCGATCCGGGCGTTCTTCGTCTCGACGTAGGTCCCGATCTTGCCCTTCGTCCCGAGCCGCGTACCGGGCCGCAGATACGCGTACGGCCCCACACTCGCCTCCGGACCCACGACGGCCCCGTCCGCCACCGTGTTGTCCACCCGCGCCCCCGCACCGACCCTCGTGTCCTTCAGCCGGCTGTTCGGACCCACCTCGGCACCCTCACCCAGATGCGTGGCCCCGATCAGCTGCGTGCCCGGATGGACAACGGCATCCCGCTCGAAGGACACGGTCACATCGACCCAGGTGGAAGCAGGATCGACGACGGTGACCCCGTCCAGCATCGCGGCGGTCAGCAGCCGGTCGTTCAGGATCCGGCGCGCCTCGGCCAGCTGCACCCGGTTGTTGATCCCGGCGATCTCCCGGTGATCGGCCGCCACCGAGGCACCCACGCGATGCCCGGCCGCGCGCAGGATGCCCAGCACATCGGTCAGGTACTCCTCACCCTGGCTGTTGTCCGTCCGCACCTTCCTCAGCGCGTCCGCCAGCAACTGCCCGTCGAACGCGAACACCCCGCTGTTGATCTCCCGGATCGACCGCTGGGCGTCGGTGGCGTCCTTGTGCTCCACGATCGCCGTCACGGCACCGGTCGCCTCGTCCCGCACGATCCGGCCGTACCCGGTCGCATCCGGCACCTCCGCCGTCAGCACGGTCACCGCGTTGCCGTCCCTGTGGTGGGTGCCGGCGAGCTGCTTGAGGGTGCCGGCGGTCAGGAGGGGCGTGTCCCCGCAGACGACCACGACGGTCCCGTCGACAGCCCCGCCCAGCTCCTCCAGACCCATGCGCACGGCATGCCCGGTCCCGTTCTGCTCCGCCTGTACGGCGGTCCGGGTGGCCGGGTCGATCTCGTTCAGGTGCGCGGTGACCTGCTCACGGGCGTGCCCCACGACGACCACGAGATGCCGCGGGTCCAACTCACGGGCGGCGGCCAGCACATGGCCCACGAGGGAACGGCCGCAGATCTCGTGCAGGACCTTCGGTGTGGCCGACTTCATACGGGTGCCCTCACCCGCTGCGAGAACGACGACGGCTGCCGGGCGAATGGCGCTCACGGGGTTGCCCTTCGGCTGTGGGTGAGTGGGGATACAGCCGCAGGATACCGGGGTGTTTCTTGGGGGAGATGAGAGCGGGCCCTGACGGGGCTTTCGCCGGTCAGGACCCGAACCTGGGTTTTGTGTGCTGTGGGCTCCCGGAGAAGGATTCGAACCCTCATTCAACGGACCAAAACCGTTTGTCCTACCCTTAGACGATCCGGGATGGATTGCGCGTTATGTCCGATTCGGTTGATCGGCTTCGCGCGCGGCATCCACTATGCCGTACCAGGCCCCTTCGATGCGACGGTACAAGTCCGCCCCTTTCAGGACTTTGATCACGAGACAGCCTCGGTAGTTGTCGCCGGTGTTCTTGCGGATCGTCTTCGGGTTGTGCTTCTTGACGGTGGTCTTGTTGAAGGAGTCGGGGGAGGCGCCGACGAAGTCCGACCAGTAGCGCTCGGCTGCTGCGATGTCCGCCGTCTCGTGGATCATCACCGTGAACCGCAGGCGATCGCGCTCCACCCCCAGGAGGTCCAGCCAGGCCAGGAACACCCTGATCATGCCGGGGTCACTGTTGACGAAGGTGACGTTTTCCCGCCGGGCATACGGTTTGTCCTTGCCGCCCTCGGCCCAGTACAGGCCCACGCCCACCAGGAACAGCTCGCGCGCCGACAGGTCGCCGATCGCCAGCTTGGCTTCTTCCTTCGTGCGCCGGCGCTCCTCGTCTCGGAGGCGCAACTTCTCCTCCCAGCCTTTGCGTGCGATCGCTGCCGCCTGCTCAGGGCTGCGCTTGCGCTCGGGTTTGGGCAGATCCCGCACCCACAACGACACCGAACTCCGCGAGCACCCCAGTTCCGCCTCGATCTGGTCGTAGGTCCAGCCCTGGAGCCGTAGCTCACGTGCCTTCGCCCGCAGGTCGTCCTTGGCCCTTGGACGCTTCGTCCACTCCGGCGGCGGCTCCCCCTTCACCAGCTGGTTGAGGATGTCGTTGTTGAAGATCTTCAGCTCGTCCCGGATCTGCCGGAGGCTGTGGCCCGCCCGGCGCAGGGCGACCGCCCGGTCGCGCAGGCCCTCGAAGTCGGCGTACTTGCCGGGTGCATGTGTCATACGCATACCGTCCGGCCGGAATGAGGTGTTCCGGGGTCGAACGGGAAGGGTTCACCAGTTCGAGGGATATCGGTGGGTTTCGAGGGTGTTCGGTTACGGAGTGTGGTGAGTGCCGGCAGGGGAAAGTCGCCGGAAAGGGTCTGGGTGTCGCCCGTAGGCTGGAGGTATGACCACGACGGGGGAAGAGCGGACCGGGGCCTTGACCGGGCCCTGGTGGTGGGCCAGATGGCGCAGTGCGGTGCTCGACGGGAGTCTCGCGCTGGTGTCGGCCGCGGAGTGCGCTGCGGAGGGGGTGCCGTTCGCCAGGGATGCCGGGATTCCGGTGTCGGTGGGGATCGTTTTCGGGGTGATCGCCGGTTCCGTGCTGCTCGTGCGGCGGAAGTGGCCGATCGCCGTCGTGCTCGTCGCCATCGCGGTCACGCCCGCGCAGATGGGGTTCCTGCTGGGTGTCGTCGGGCTGTACACCCTCGCCTCGTGTGAGCTGCCGCGGCGGATCATCGGGGCGCTGGCGGGGATGTCGCTGGTGGGGACGGCGGTGGTGACGTTCGTGCGGGTGCGGCAGGACATGGCGCGGGGGGACCTGACGCTGGGTGACTGGTTCGTGCCGTTCGCGGCGGTGACGACGGCGCTGGGGCTGACGGCTCCGCCGCTGCTGCTGGGGTTGTATGTGGGGGCTCGGCGGCGGTTGATGGAGAGTTTGCGGGAGCGGGCGGACAGTCTGGAGCGGGAGCTTCAGCTGCTCGCGGAGCGGGCGGAGGAGCGGGCCGAGTGGGCCAGGAACGAGGAGCGGACGCGGATCGCGCGGGAGATGCATGACGTGGTGGCGCACCGGGTGAGCCTCATGGTCGTGCACGCGGCGGCGCTTCAGGCGGTGGCGCGGAAGGATCCGGAGAAGGCGGTGAGGAACGCGGCGCTGGTGGGGGACATGGGGCGGCAGGCGTTGACGGAGTTGCGGGAGATGCTCGGGGTGTTGCGGGCGGGGGAGGATGTGGGCCGGCGGGTGCGGGAGGTGCCGTTGGCGGGGGTGGGGGAGGCGGCTGCGGCTGCGGCTTCTCGTGCGGTGGCGGAGGACGGGCCGTGTCTGTCGGAGCTGGAGGAGCTGGTCGGGCAGTCGGCGGCGGCGGGGATGGTCGTCGATCTGTCGGTGGAGGGGGAGGTGCGGTCGTATGCGGCGGAGGTCGAGCAGACGGCGTTCCGGGTGGTGCAGGAGGCGTTGACGAACGTCCACAAGCATGCGGCGGGTGCGAAGACGCATGTGCGGGTGGCGCATCGGGTGTCGGAGATCGCGATGCAGGTGGAGAACGAGCCGCCGCCGGAGCCGGGGTCGGCGTCGGCGGCGGGGTTGCCGTCGGGCGGGAACGGTCTGGTGGGGATGCGGGAGCGGGTCGTGGCGCTGGGCGGGGTGTTTGTGTCGGGGCCGACGGATGCGGGGGGTTTCCGGGTGTCGGCGGTGATTCCGGCGGTGTGAGTGCGGTGTCTCAGCCGGCGGTGAGGCGTACGGGTTCGATGCCGGTGATGAGGGTGGCGAGGGCGTGGTCGATGTCGGGTCCGACGTACCAGTCGCCGGTGTGGTCGAGGGTGTAGACGCGGCCTTCGGTGTCGATGGCGAGGGTGGCGGCGGTGTCGGTTTCTTCGCCGAGGGGGCAGAGTTCGGTGCCGAGGGCGCGGCCGAGGTCGCCGAGGGTGCGGGCGTGGTGGAGGCCGTGGAGGGGGTCGAGGTGGAGGGTGGCGGGGGCGATCTGGCGGCCGGGGCCGTTGGGGGTGATGTGGAGGCCGCCGAATTCGGCCCAGGCTTCGACGGCGGCGGGGAAGACGGTGTGCCGGTGTCCGGCGGGTGAGGTGTGGTCGCGGAGGGTGTCGGCCCAGATCTCGGCCTGTTTTATGTCCCAGCGGCCGGGTTGCCAGCCGGCGGCGCGCAGGGCGGTGTCGACGAGTACGGGGAAGCGGGCTGGGGTGGTCCCGTGCTCGTGGCGGGTGGCGGGCTTGGGGGTGGTGGCGGGTTCGGGGTGCATCTGCCCTTCGTTCGTCTCGTGCGTCGTGTCGTCGTGCGTGGTTCGTCGTGCCGGCGGTGTGGTGCGGTGGTGGGGTTGACGGTGGTGGTCAGCCGTCGGTTGCCGTGGGGTCGACGATGCGGACGCCGAAGTGGGCGCTGAGGGCGGTGCAGGCGCGGCAGGGGGTGGCGAAGCTGCCGTGGAGGGGGTCGCCGTCCTCGCGTATGCGGCGGGCGGTGAGTTTGGCGTGTTTGAGTGCTTTGCGCGCTTCGCTGTTGGACATGGGCTTGCGGGCGGCGCGTTTGCTGCGGGTGGCGTCGGCGGCGGTGAGGTGCCGGGAGATGAGGATGGTTTCGGCGCAGCGGCCGGTGAAGCGGTCGCGTTCGCTGCTGGTGAGGGCGTCGAGGAAGTCCTGGACGAGGGGGTGCAGGGCGGGTGGCTGGTCGCCGCGGGCGGCGGTGCCGGTGAGGGTGGTGCCGCGGACGGAGAGGGCGGCGGCGACGGTGGGCAGGATGCCGTCGCGGCGGTGGCGGAGGGTGGGGGTGGGGGGTGTGTCGGTGCCGCTCCAGTCGATGCGTGGGTCGCCGGCCCGCACGTCGGTACCTCCGGTCCGCAAGGTGTTCATGATCGCTTTCCCCTCCCCGGGTGTTCCCCGGCTTCCCCCGAAGGACACAGGGTGCCAAATGCCGTGGCGGGTGCGGAAGCTGGGGCGGTGCGACACGCCCGGGCGGGGGGTGGGTGGTCACGGTGGGGTGACGGCTGGTCACGGAGGCGGAGTGCTTGTTTCGTCGGGGATGCGGTGGGCCGGTGACCGGGGTTCGTGTACCGCATAGGCTGTCGCCGTTCGCGATCGACACCGCCGATTGAGGCCAGAGAGAACGCCGCAGGGGGCTACCGCCATGACGACAGGTCGGCTCGGGCTGGGGACACCGCCCAGCGGCCAGGCCGGGGGACAAGCCGTGCCGCCGAACGCGGCCTATGCCGGGCAGGTTGTGCATTTCCCGGATCCGGTGCGGGCGGCGCGTCACCCGAGAGGGGTACGGGTCGATGAGCGTGGTTACCCGGATTTCTCTCCGTACGCGCGCGTGGCGGTGGAGATCGCCGAGCCGCCGGAGGGTTTCGGTGTCGACGAGTTGCGGCTGACGGACTATGTGTCGGCGAACGCGGCGCTGGCCGCGGAGCAGCACGAGTTGTGGGACACGGTGCCGGATGTGGCGACGCCGCACGGCTGGACGTGGCATCACGTGGCGGGTACGCGGCGGCTGGAGTTGGTTCCGGTCGAGGTGAAGGCGTTGCTCAGGCATCACGGTGGGGTGGCGACGGCGTCGGTGGATCACGGCAAGCGGGGGACGCGGCCGTTGCAGGAGACGCGGCCGGCGCACTTCGGGCTGCCGAAGTCGGGTGTGGCGGTCTCGGAGGCGCAGGTGCAGGGCGTGGAGGAGGACCTGGGGTACCGGCTTCCGGGCGCGTACCGCTCGTTCCTGAAGGCGGCGGGCGGATGTGCGCCGGTGGGTACGGCGCTGGACGCCGAGTTGGGTCTGCTGGTGGACCAGCCGTTCTTCACGGTGCGGGACGAGGCGGCGGTCAACGACCTGGTGTACGTGAACAAGTGCCTGCGTGACCATCTGACGAAGGACTATCTCGGGGTGGCGTTCGTGCAGGGCGGGCTGCTCGCGGTGAAGGTGAAGGGCGAGCGGCCCGGTTCGGTGTGGTTCTGTGCGTACGACGACGTGCGTGATGTGGATCCGTCGTGGTCGCCGGCGGAGCGGGTGGAGCGTCTGCTGCTGCCGTGCGGTGACGATTTCGACGTCTTCCTGTCGCGGTTGGCGGGGAGTCCGCCGGAGTTGGAGACGGTGGCGAATCTGATGGTCGACGGTGGTTTCGCCCATGTCGTTCCGGTGTCTTCGGGTGCGGCGTCGGCCGGCCCGGTGGGGGAGTGAGTCTCAGGCGATGGTGACCTACGCGCAGGCGCAGGAGCGCGCCGAGGAGTGGATCAACGGTGACGTGCCCGCGTACCAGCATCGTGAGGTGCGGGTGCGGGAGTTCGAGCTGGGTTTCGTGGTGTGGGGTGAGGACCGGGCGGAGGGGCCGCGGTCGGACGCGGGTGCGCAGCGGTTGGTGATCGCCCGGGACAGCGGTGAGGCCACGCTGTGGCCGGCGCTGCCGGTGGGTGAGGTGATCCGCCGGTACGAGGAGGAGTACGGCCGTGCCGACGGGCCGCAGGACGCGGTTCCGGCGCCGGCGGCCGCGCGGGTGGACCTCAATCAGACGTCGTTCCTGCTGACTCCTCCGGAGTGGCTGCAGGAGGCGGCGGACAAGTTGGGTCTCGGGGATCGGGGCGCTGCGGCCGGTGCTGGTGCTGGTGCTGGTGCGGAGGCGTCGGGTGCCGGTGGTGGTGCTTCGTCCGGTGGGGCGGAGTCGGCTGGGGCGCGGGGCGAGGTGCCAGCCGCGCCTGCTGGGGTGTCCGGGGCGCCTGGTGGGGCGCAGCGCGGGTCGGGTGCGCCGGGCGCGTCCGGTGTGCCCGGGGCGCCTGCGCCTGCTCCGCACGCTGTGCCGTCTGCGGAGGTGCCGGTGGGGGCCACGCCGTGGGCCGGTACCGACACGAACGGGGGCTCCGGTGAGGACGACCGTTCCGTGCCGTTGCCCGCGACGGTGTTCGCGCCGCCGCTGAGCGACTCCGCCGACGAGGCTCCTCGGCCGTCGGTGAGCGCACCGGACGCGAAGACGGCGCTGATGTCGGGGGGCAGCCAGCTGCCGCCGACGGCGATCGCTCCGGCGCTCGGTCCTTCGAATGCGCCGGGTCTACAGGGCTTCCCGCCGGGCGCTCAGGGTGGCCCGTCCGCCCCGGGTGGTGCACCCGGGGCGCCTGCCGCTCCCGGTGCGCCGGGCGTTCCGCAGGGCAGTACGCCCCCGCCGCCGCCCGGTACACCGCCGTACGGCCACCCGCAGCCGCCGGCGGCTCCCGGCACGCCTGCGCCGGGCGTACCCGCCTACCCGCCGGCGCCCGGGGCGCCGTTCGCGCCCCCTGCCGCTCCTGGTGCGCCGGGCGTTCCGCAGGGCCACACGCCTCCGCCGCCCCCGGGTGCCCCGACGTACGGCTATCCGCAGGGTCCCGGCGCTCCACAGGCTGCTCCGGGGTACGGCTATCCGCAGGCGCCGGGTGGTGCGGCGGGCGCGCCGCAGCCTCCGGCCGATGCCGGTGCGTCCGCGCGGCATCTCGCGCCGGACGCCGGGGACATCGCGGATGCCGCGACGAGCAAGGCCGCGCCGCCGCCGAAGAAGGCGCGCGGTGGGGTGGGCGCGCCGCCTCCGCCGCCGGGCGCTCCCGGCACGCCGGGCGCGCGCCCGGGGAGTGCGGGGACGTCGCCTGCGCCGGGCGCGTCTGCCGGTGGGTATGTGCCGACGCAGCTGATGTCGGGGCTCGGGCCGGAGGGGCCCGAGGGCCCGGGTGGCGCGGAAGGGGCGCAGGCGCCGGGCGTGCCGCATGCTCCGGGCGCCCCCAATCCGCCTGCCGCCCCGCCGGGCGACGTGCACCACGCGGCCACGATGCTGGCCGACCCCAGCCAGTTGGGCGGGGGCGTGCCGCAGCCGCCGGGTGCCCCGGGTGTTCCGGGTACGCCGGGCGCGCAAGGCGGTCCTGGCGCCCCGGGCATGCCGAATCCGCCCGGCGCTCCTGTGGCTCCGGGCGCCCCGGGCATGCCGCCCGCGCCTGGCGCGCCCCAACCTCCGGGCGCTCCCACGGGTCCTCTCGCGCCCGGTGCGCCGCAGCCGCCGAGCGCCCCTGGTGGTCCGGGCGCGCCCGGCGCCCCGGGCGCTCCGGGGGGCGGGCGCGGGGCCGTGCACCACGCGGAGACGATGCTGGCGGCGCCGCCCGTGGCAGGTCCGGGCGCGCCCCCGCCGCCGCCCGCCCCCGGCGTGCCGAGTGCGCCGGGGGCTCCCGGCATGCCTCCGGGCGCTCCGGGTGTGCCGCAGCCGATGCCGCCGGGTGCGGTGCCGCCTCCGGGCGCGCCGGTTCCGGGGCAGCCGCCGGCGTACGGGTATCCGCAGCCGCCCGCGGGACAGCCGACGGTCGGGCCCGGCTATCAGGCGGTGCTGCGCTACCGCGCGCAGGACGGTTCGGAGCAGCAGCTGATCCGGCGTTCGGCGCCGGGCACCCCGCACCCGGAGTGGCAGATCTTCCACGAGTTGCGGGCGATGAACGTGCCGCCGGACCAGGTGCTGGAGCTGCACACGGAGTTGGAGTCGTGTGAGCTGCCGGGCGCCTACTGTGCGCGGATGATCCGGGAGCAGTGGCCGCAGGCGCGGATCACGAGCATCGCGCCGTACGGCACGGATCACGCGAGCAGGCAGCAGGGGATGCAGCAGTTGCTGGCGCACCAGGGCGAGCTGCACCAGGTGGCGGACGGTCCGGCGCGGCCGGCGCCGGTGCGGGCGCCGCTGCCGCCGGTGCAGGCCGCGCCGCCGGTCCCGCCGGAGGCTATCGGGCAGGAGTTGGCGGCGGTGTTCGGGCCGGGGGTCTTCCGGTTCGAGCAGCAGGCGGTGTCCCGGCAGGGGGTGCCGCCGGTCGTGGCGCACACGCTGGTGGTGGCCGGTCTGCCGGTGGACCTGGGTCCGTTCTTCTGGGCGCAGGCCCAGCCGGGCCGCCCGGTGCCCACGCTGGCGGAGCTGGCGGCCGAGCGCGGGGTGCAGCCGGCGGCGGACGCGGGCTCGTACCTCGTCATGGGCACGGACTTCGGCAAGGCGCTCTGTGTGCAGTACGGGACGGCGAACATCGTGGCCGTGCCGGTCGAGGCGGGGCCGGGCGGGGCTCCGGTGCCGCCGCAGTTCGTGAACACCGGGCTGCCGGAGTTCGCACGCTGCCTGGCTCTGCTGGGCCGGATGTGGCGGCTGAGGTACGGGCTGAACCAGGAGCAGGCGGGCCGCTGGACCGTCGATTTCCAGGCGCAGCTGGCCGCACTGGATCCGGCGGCGCTGGGTTCGCCGGAGAGCTGGTGGTCGGTGCTGCTGGAACAGATGTGGGACGGGCTGCTGTAGGGACGCCCGCCGGAGCCGGAGCAGTCGTGCCCTTCACGCGTGCGTGAAGGGCACGACTGCGTTTCCGGTGGTGTCCGTCGGCCGAACGGGTGGGCGCGGTCGTCCTGTGCCGCCGGTGCGGGGCGGTGGATGCACAGCACTCTGGGCGTGAAATGCGCGGGGGCGAGCGTGACGTGGCCGCGGAGTGTCGCGTTATGAACGCTTACGTCCGATCCATCAAGATATGCGCGAAATCATTCTGTCGTGTATGTCCGGTGGAGAGGGGTTCCCAGGGTGAGCAGTGCATCGAAGTCGCCGCACGGCTTTGTGACCGTCCGGGGGCGCGGCTACCGCACCGATCAGGTCGACGCCTACCTGGAGGCGTTGTCGTACGACCGCGATGCCGCGTGGGAACGTGCCGCGCGGCTGACCGTGCTCGCCAAGGACATGGAGGCGGAGGCCGCGCGGATGCGCGAGGTCGTCGCCCAGCTCCCGCCGCAGACGTACGAGGCGCTCGGGGGGCGCGCACGGCGCTTGTTCCAGCTCGTGCAGGAGGAAGCGGCAGACCTGCGTGAGCGCACGCGGCGTGAAGCGCACCGGCAGGTCGCGCAGGCCGAGGCGCGCGCCGACAGCGCACGCCGGAAGGCGCAGGAAGCGGCGGACGCGCTCCGCGTGCAAGCGGACGAACACGCCCGCCGGCGGCTCCTCGCCGCGCGCGCCGAGGCCGACGGCATCCGCGTCAGAACGCGCCGCGAGGTGAGGAAGGGGCGCGCGGAGATGCTTGCCGCGTTGCGCGAGGTGCGCCAGCGCGCGACCGGCTTGACCGCTCAGCTGTCCCGGGAGCAGGCCGAGCGGTGGGCCGAGGCCGAGCGCGAGGAGGCCGAGCGGATGGCCGCCGTGGACGCCCGGTATGCCGAGCGGATGAGCCGGGCCGAGGCCGCGCTGGCCGACGCCGAGCGGGTCCTCGCCGAGGCCGAGGAGTTCGCGCAGCGCAGTCAGGAGGAGGCAAGCGCGCGTGCCGCCGGCATCATCGCCGACGCGCGCGTGCACGAGGAGCGCATCGCCCGGGAGACGGAGCGGGTGCTGCGTGAGCACGGCGATGCCTGGGACGATGTGCGCGCCCACATGGACGAGGCCCGCAGCAACCTGATCTCCCTGACGGGAGGAAGGGCGCTGGAATAGCCCTCCCGCCCCGTCAGCCTGCGTCCCGTACCGCTCCGTCAGCCTGCGTCCCGTACCGCCCCGGCCAGGATGCGGCCTTCCACCGCCTCGTACTGGTGGCGTTGCCGTTCCGCCTCGGCGCGGCCGGAGAGTACCGTGCCCAGCCAGCCGAAGAGGAAGCCGGCCGGGATGGAGACGATGCCGGTCGTGGTGAACGGGAACCAGTTGAAGTCGGCGTGCGGGAAGGCCGAGACGGGTGAGCCGGAGACGAGATTGGTGCCCGGCATCAGCAGCAGCACGGTAAGCGAGCCCCCGATGAGTGTGCTCAGCAGCCCGCTGCGGGTGTAGCGGCGCCAGAAGAGCCCGTAGACCAGGGCGGGTGCGATGGCGGAGGCGCCCAGGCAGAAGGAGAGCGTCACGAGGGGCTGCAGGCTGTGGTGCTGGACCAGGGTGGCCAGCAGGATCGTCGGCGCGCCGATGGCGAGCGCGGAGAAGCGGGCCAGTGCCATCTCGCGCCGGGGCGGCATCTCCTGCACGCGGGCCGCGAACACGTCGTGGGCGAGGGAGTTGGCGCAGGCGAGGATCATCCCGGCGACCGACGCGAGCAGGGTCAGGAAGATCGCCGTCGTCACCATGGTGAACAGGAAGGTCTCCGCCGTCGGTACGTCGGCGCCGAACGCGGCCCGGGAGCCCAGCAGGTAGGCGGTGTTGCCCTGCGGGTCGGCCCCCGCGATCACGGAGCGGCCGACCAGTGCCGTGGCGCCGAACCCGACCACCGTGATGACCAGTACGAACAGGGCGACGATCGACACCGCCCAGGACATCGAGCGGCGTACCTGGCGGGCGCTGGAGGCGGTGTACATGCGCATGGTGATGTGCGGCAGGACGCCGCCGCCCAGCACCACGGTCAGCTCCGAGGCGATCATGTCGAGGCGGGACCTGCCGGAGGTGCCGAACTCCAGCCCGGAGTGGAGGAAGGCCGGTCCGGCGCCGCTCTGCCGTGCGGCCGCGGTGAACAGGGCGCCCGGGTCCCAGTCGTAGCGGTGCAGGATCAGTACGGCGACCGCGGCGCCCGAGCCGACCAGCATGACGATCTTCAGGATCTGGATGAGCGCGGTGCCCTTCATGCCGCCGATGGCCGCGTAGGCGATCATCAGGGTGCCGAGTCCCACGACGCATCCGGTCTTCAGCGACTCGCTCGTGAAGCCCAGGATGAACGCCATCAGCTGTCCGGTGCCGGCGAGTTGGACCAGCATCAGCGGCAGCAGGGCGGCGATGGTCACCGCGCAGGCCGTCATGCGCACGGCGCGGCCCGGCAGCCGGCGGGCGAGCGCGTCGCCCATGGTGAACCGGCCGGCGTTGCGCAGGGGTTCGGCCAGCAGGAACATCAGCAGCATCAGCGACAGTGCCGTACTGAGCGCGAGGACGACGCCGTCGTAGCCGCACAGGGCGATGACTCCGCCGGTGCCGAGGACGGTGGCCGCGGAGATGTAGTCGCCGGCGATGGCGAGGCCGTTGCGCAGCGGGGACAGGGAGCCGTAGCCGGTGTAGAACTCGTCGAGGTCGTCCCGGTCGGGGCCGGTCATCACGCACAGCAGCAGGGTCACCGTGGCGACGGTGGAGAAAGCGACCAGGGACATGGCCTGGCCGGAGCTGCTGAATCCGGTGAAGCCTCCGACGGCCGGGGTGGCTGTGGCGGCGGTCATCGGGTG
Organism: Streptomyces sp. NPDC001851; assembly: GCF_040297165.1. Classification (NCBI taxonomy): domain Bacteria; kingdom Bacillati; phylum Actinomycetota; class Actinomycetes; order Kitasatosporales; family Streptomycetaceae; genus Streptomyces; species Streptomyces sp. NPDC001851. Next base: position 72,459 of record NZ_JBEOYR010000018.1, read on the forward strand.
GCTCCTCGGTGTGCGTCGCGTCCGGTCTGCCGGCGGATGCGGTCCGCGAGCGGGTCGACGTGCCGGCGTGCGGTGTGCTCGTACAGGGCGATCGCCAGCCAGGTGACGGGGAGCTGGATGAGGGCGAGCAGCAGTCCGGCGGGGATGCCGTCGGCGACCGTGCGGGTCATGAAGCCGGGTGCGCCGGCGGACAGGACCAGGAACAGGGTGAAGTAGCCGAGCGCGGTGAGCGTGGCGGTGCGCCGCTGCCAGCGGTAGGCGCTGCGCAGCACGCGCAGGTCGCTGTGGTGGGCGAGGGGTTCGTGGGGCGGGGTGCGGGGCGGGCGGGGTGGTTCGGGGGGTGGGGGCTGCCAGGGGTAGGTGAGGTGGGTCGGCTGGTGCGGAGGCGGGTCGTACGTCATCCCGGGGCTCCTTGCGCGGCTCGGGTCCGTGGCGGCGGACCGCAGGGAGGTGGGGGGCGGAGCCACGCACGCTACCCGCGCGGTTCGGGGCCGCGTGGGCTTTTCGTCAAACTGGCCGGTCGGTATGCGCTTACTGTGCGAAAACGTGTCCGCTCTCGGGTGCTGCGCGCGGCGGGCAGGCGGGCCGGGTGGGCGGGCGCGGCGCCGGTGAAGAGGGACAGCACCTGGGTCAGCGGGCTGTCGGTGGGCATGTCCGTCTCCTCGAAGCTGTCGTCTCCGGCCTGGCGGGAGGGTGGCCGCCCGCCGGGCCGGAGAGTGGCCGGCCGGTGGTCAGTGGCGGCGGGGCAGACGCAGGGCCCCGGCGAGGGTGAGCAGTCCGATCACGGCGAGGGCCGCGAAGGCGGTGGTGTACGAGCCCGCCGAGGTGCCGTGGGAGCCGTGGCCGGCGGCGCTGAGCTGGATGGCGGCGAGCAGGTTGACGCCGATGGCGGCACCGATGTTCCGGCACAGGGTGACGGCGGCGGTGTAGGCGCCGAGCCACTGGGCCGGGGCGGTGTTCTGGGTGTGGACCAGGCTGGTGGTGGCGACGAACCCGGTGCCGAGGCCGGCCAGGGACTCGCCGGCGACGGCCAGCGGCAGCGAGTGGGCGGCACCCGCGGCGAGCAGCGCCGGTCCGGCCGCCAGCAGCAGACCGCCGATGGCGGCGGTGGCGCGCGGGCCGAGGCGTTGCAGCAGGCCGCCGCAGACGGCCGAGCCGGCCACCCAGCCGAGCGCGCCGGTGATGACGAACAGCCCGCTCTCGGTCGCACCGGCCGCGCCGCCCGCGGTGAGGGCCAGCGGCAGCAGGGTCACCGAGGCGTACAGCACGGCGGCGGCGCCGACCGCGAGCAGCCCGGAGATGCGCTGGTCGCCCTGGGTGGCGAAGGCGGACGGGACCAGGGCCGCGGCGGGGCGGCGGCGGACCAGGACGATGTGCGCGGCCAGGCCGAGGAAGGTCACCAGGGCGAGTGCGACGACGTACGGGGTGCGCATGTGCAGGGCGGGCGTCTGGATGAGCAGGAGCAGGCCCCCGAGGCCGGCCGCGAACGACAGCAGCGCGCCGGGGCTGATCACGCGCGGGGCGGTCGCCGGGGCGGCGGGCACCTTGCGGACCAGTACGGCGGCGACGGCGGCCAGCGGCAGGTTGAGCAGGAAGATCCAGCGCCAGCCGACGGTGGCCTGGGCGGCCGTGCCCAGCGCGGGTCCGGCGACGGCGGCCAGGCCCCACACGGAGGACAGCATGCCCTGCATGCGGCCGCGCTCATGTGCGTCGAAGGCCTGGCCGATCAGTACGTACGTCAGCGCGGCGACGGCGCCGGCGCCGATGCCCTGGGCCGCGCGGGCGATGATCAGCAGGGGCATGGTGTGCGCGGCGGCGACGCCCGCGGAGGCGGCGGCGAACACGGTGAGGGCGGCCAGCATCGCCCGGCGCCCGCCCCAGCGGTCGGCAGCCGCCCCGGCGACCGGCGTGACGAGCACACTGGCCAGCAGGAACGCGGAGATCAGCCAGGAGTACAGGTCCTGGCGGCCGAGCTGGCCGGCGATGGTGGGCAGCAGCGAGCCGACGACGGTGGAGTCGGCCGCGGCGAGGAACAGGGAGAGGAGGACACCCGCGAGCAGGGCGGTGCGGCCGGCGGGGGCCGCGGGCGGCTCGGGGGCGGGCGGGGCCGTGGTGGCCGGCCGGGGGGCGGTCGTGTGTGACATGTCGGTCCTTCGAGGTCGTGGCGAGGGGTTCACCAGTCGGTGGGTGTCCGGAAGGGGCCGAGTCCGCGCAGGAGGTGGCCGAGTGCTCCGGTACGGGGGCGGGGCCGGCCGTCCAGCCAGGTGAGGGTGGCCTCCAGGGCGGCCAGCACGTGGTCGATGTGTGCTTCGGTGACGGTCGGTGGGGGGCAGAACGGCAGGACGGGGTGGTCGGTACGGCCGCCGGGGTGGTGCCGGGAGTGGCCGGTGCGCAGGCCGTGGCCGGCGAGCATCATCGAGATCTGGAACTCGGCGGAGGGGTCGCGGGTGCGCAGGCCGGTCATCAGGCCGGTGCCGACGGCACCCAGCAGATGGGCGGGGTGGCGCCGGCAGGCGTCCTGCAGTCCGCCGAGCAGCCGGGGGCCGAGCCGGGCGGCGCGGGCCGGCAGGTCGAGTTCGACGGTTTCCCGGACCGCGGCGCAGGCGGCGGCCAGTGACAGCGCGGAGGGGCCGCCGTGGGGGAGCGGGTGGTCCTCGACGCCCTCGGCGAGGGCCGTGCCGAGGGCGCAGACGCCGACGCGGGGAAAGCCCGCACCCGCTTTGGACAGGATCATGACATCGGGGACCACGGCGTCGTGGTCCACGGCGAACATCCTGCCCGTGCGGCCGAGACAGGTCTGGAACTCGTCCGCGACGAGCAGCGTGCCGGTGCGGGCGCAGGCCTCGGCGACCCGGCCGACGTAGCCGCGCGGCGGCACGGTCAGCCGGGGGCCGTCCAGCACCGGTTCCAGGAACACCGCCGCGACCGACCGGTCCGCCAGCGCCTCGGCCATCGCCTCCGCGTCCCCGTACGGCACGACGACCAGCCCGTCGGCGCGGCCGAGGGTCACCCCGTGGTGGCCGCCCGCGGCCACGGCCACCTGCCGCCGGGCGGGCCGCGCGCGCCGCACGGCACGCAGGGCGACGTCACAGACCTCGGCCGCGGAACTCCCGAGGACGTAGTGGTCGAGCCCGTCGGGGAGCACGGAGCGCAGTAGACCGAACAGGTCGGCGACGGCGCCGGAGGGGGCGCCCTCGTGCCCGCCGCCCCGCCGGTCGTGCACCGGCTGAACCCCGCGCGGCCGCCCCGTACCGGGGGCCGCCCCGCGTGCCCGCCCGGGCGTGCCGCCGTGGGGGCCCGGACGGCCCGGGCCGGTGAGGAAGGGCTCGGGGTCGTCGGTCAGGTCCAGGTAGCGGGGCGGGGCGGTGGTGGTCACGGGGGTCGGCCTTCGTCGGAGGGGCGGGCGGGATGCGGCGTCAGGCGTGGACGTGGTCGCTGCCCGAGAACTCCACCAGCAGGGCACGCGTCGCGGCGTCGATGTGCTCGTCCACCGGGACCGGCGGCCAGGACTCGGCCAGGGCCGCGCGGAAGGCGCCGGTGAGCTGCTGCTGGATCTGCCAGGCCCGGTTGCCGGGCTGGTGGTCGAGGCCGAACAGCTCGCGGACCAGGTCCTGGAAGCGGTTGGCCAGTTCGCGGTCGAGCTCCTCGGTGCCCCGGAACAGCTCGTAGGCGCGCTCCCGCTCGGCGTCGGTGAGGGAGGGGATCACATGCTCCAGGACGACGTGGTCGACCTGCACGTGCCGGGCCTCGTCCATGCCGTGCGCCCACAGCAGCCGGGTCAGGAAGTGCTTCTGCCCGGGGTCGAGGTGCGCGGTGCGCTTCTCGAACACGGTGATGACCGACTCGCCGATGTACGCCGACATGCACATCGCGGCGAGCTTCACGTACGGCGAGTCGTCGCCTTGGTAGAGCGCGAGCCGCTCCATGAAGAGGGAGTCGGCCAGCTTCACGTCCTTGCCCGCCAGTTCGCGTACGTAGCGGTAGAAGAAGTCGGAGTGCAGGTACTCCTCGGCCGCGAACAGGTTGAGGGCGTGGTGCAGGTCGTAGCCGGCGCTCAGCGGCGAGTCGTCGGCGCCGAGCTGGGCGGTGATGATGCCGAACACGGCGGACACGTGCCGCTCGATCTCGGCGAGCTGGGCCAGCTCCTTGACCAGGTAGGCGCTGGCCTCGACCCCCTTGCCGGGGCGGTCGTAGACGACCCGGGAGAGGAAGTCCAGCTCCGCCTCGTCGGGACGGCCCGGCCAGCCCAGCAGGTTGGGGTGCAGGGTCTGCTCGTGGGCGTCGGCGTAGATGTCCCGCAGCCTGCCCCGGGCGTCGTCAGCGGTCGTCGTCAGCATGGAGAACCTCCTGGGCGAAGTGCCGGTAGCCGTCGGCGAGACCGACGTGGATGACATCGATGCGGGCCAGCCCCTGGGCGAAGAGCGGGGTGTCGCGCAGTTCCTCGATGAAGAAGTAGTAGGCGGTCAGGTCCTCGGTCTCGATGAACGCGAAGTCCGTCGGCGACGCCGAGAACGCCTCGGCGTCGTACTGCTGGATGCTCAGCCGGCCGGCGTATTTGGCGTAGAGGGGCGCGAGGTGCTCCTGCTGGAACTGCTCGCGCTCGTCCCAGCTCTTGGCGAGCCAGGCGGGGCTGAACGTGTAGCCGATGAAGATGCCGTACTTCACAGCTTTTTCCTAGGTGTTCGTGGGCGGGCGCGGACCGTGCTCGTCACAGCCGCAGTTCGAAGGCGAGCCGTACCAGCTGGGCGCGATTGTCGAGGCCGTATTTGGCCCTGATCCGCCGCAGGTACGTGTGGACGGTGTACGGGCTGATGCCCATGCGCTTCGCGGTCTGGGAGTCGGTGTAACCGCGGGCTATGTAGCCCAGTGCCTCCTGCTCCCGGGGCGCCAGCTCCGGCGCCTGCAACTCCACGCGACGCGCCGGCGGGGCGGTGGTGGGCATGCGTGTCCTCCGTGCGGAATTGAATATTCCGTTACAGCGGCCGTTTTGCCGGCCGTTACGCGGTGGGCTTCACGACGCCCCATTCGGTGGTGCCGCCCGGCGAGACGGCCGCGGAATGCGTCGTCGCGGATCTGGAGTCACCGGCGTGGGCGGTGGCTTCGCCGAGCGCGCCGAAGCCGGAAGTCAGGGTTGCGATGACGACGAGAGCGGTGCTGGCGAACTTCATTTCATCCCCCATTGATTGAAGCGCGGCAAGAAGCCGACTATCGCGTTGCAGTGGTTTTCGGGGCCGCCCGCTGCGGGCGCTTTCCCTGGCCACGATCTTGCCTGGATTTGATTCGGCCGAGCCAGCCCGACAAGGGATCATGAGCATGCACGCATCAACAGGAAGCGTGAACAAAGTGGGGTGGATGTGGACATCATGGATGACTGGGTGGGGCTTCCCCGGCTGGACGGCGACGCCACCGCCGTCTACGAGTGCGCGTTGCGCCAGGACAGCCTGGACGTCGACCAGGTCGTCGCCGTGCTCGGGCTGACCCGGGAGCAGGTGGAGGCCGCCGCGGAGAAGCTGAAGGTGCTGCATCTGCTGCGCCCCAAGCCGGGCGACCCCGCGGCGCTGGTGGCGGTCAGCCCCGACGCGGCGGCCGGCGAGCTGCTCGCACCGGTCGAACTCGCGCAACGCCGCAGGCAGCAGGCGATCGACGGGATCCGTGTCGACCTCGCCGCGCTCACCTCGGTCTACCAGGCCGCCCGTCGCGAGCGCGGCCGCGACGCCGCGGTCAGCGTGGTGCCCGAGGTCGGCGAGGTGCTCTCGCTGCTGCGCAACGCCACCGCCCGGTGCACGGAGATCTCCGCCATCCAGCCGGCCCGGCGGCGCACCGGCACCCTGCTCAGCGACGTCCTGCCGCGCGACCTCGCCATGCTGGAACGCGGCGTCACCATGCGCTCACTCGTCCAGCACACCGCACGCTACGACCTGGAATACCAGAGCTATGTGGAACAGGTCGCGGGATATCGCGCCGAAATGCGGACGCTGGAGGAACTTCCCGACCGGATGATCATCTTCGACCGGGAGACGGTCTTCCTGCCCACCCCGGGAAACCGGGGCGGCGCGGCCGTCGTCCACGAACCCAGCGCGGTCCAGTACCTGTGCGGTGTTTTCGACCATCTCTGGGACGTGGCCATTCCCTTCGAAGGCGGAGCCGCCGTCACCACGACCATCAGCGACCTCGTGAAGAAACGCATCGTACGACTTCTCGCCGAAGGCGCGAAGGACGAGGTCATCGCCCGCCGGCTGGCGATGTCGGTGCGCACCGTGCGCAAGCACATCTCGGAGATCACCCAGACCCTCGGCGCCGAAAGCAGGTTCCAGGCCGGGGTTCTGGCCGCCCGGGCCGGACTGACCGAATACGAGTTGGCCACCGACTGAACCCGCGCCGAACGAAGTGCCCTTTCCTCCGCCCCGCCGCCGATCTCCCCAGTGGCGGGGCGCGCGCGGCACGCGCGAATAGCAGTCGTCCCGGCCGCGGTCAAGACACTGTTTCTGGCGACTTTTTCCAGGCTTTCCGGATCCCGAAGATGGATCACGTCGAGGTCCCTCGGCGGACACCGCAGCGAACGGTATCCCCAGGGAACCGGAAATGTGAGGAGACAATCGTGCGCATTACTGTCGCCAATCGTCTGACGCCCAGCTGGAGCAGCGCCAGCGACTTCGCCAGGGAACGGTATTCGAAGGCATTCGGTGCCGATGTCATTCCCGCTCCGGACTATTTCATCGTCGCCTCCGGCACACCGCAGGAGGAGCACGACGGCACGGACCCGGCCGACCGCATTCTCGCCTGCGTCGGCATGACGTTCGACTCGGAGCGGGGCTTCTTCTCCGAGCGCTATCTCGGCGGCGAACCCGTCGAGGAGGCCGTCGCCCGGGTCACCGGCGCCACCTGCACCCGCGACTCCATCGTGGAGATCGGCTCCCTCGCCGGCGGCGGCGACCGCTCCGGCCTGGAACTGATCCGGCTCACCCCGATCATCGCCTGGTGCCAGGGCCTGCGCTACATCCTGTGCACGGCCACCGGCCAGCTCGCCCGCACCCTGGACCGGCTCGGCATCCCCTTCAAGCCGATCGTCTCCGCCGACGCCTCCACCCTGGACGACTTCGAGCGGGAGCGCTGGGGGACGTACTACCAGCAGACCCCGCGCACCGGCGTCATCCCGCTGCACGCCATCGGCGCCCTGATGTCCTCCACCACCGGCCGCTACCGCTTCGGCGGCCTGGACATCGAACTCACCGCCGGCCGCCGGGAGAAGGTGCTCGCCGATGCCGCTGCATGACGCCCACGACACGTACGGCGCCCTGCTGGAGGAGCGCACCGCCGCCGCCCTGGCCGACCCCGCCGCACAGGACCTGCCCCTGGTGGAGGTGCTCGGTGAGGACGGGCGGACCGCCGCCCGCTACACCTACCGCCAGACGGGCTCCGCCGTGGCCGCGCTGCGCTCCCTGCTGGACCGCTGGCCGGCCCGCGGCGAACGCCTCAAGGTGGGTGTGGCCATGGGCAACACCCCCGAGTTCCTCGTCGCCGACCTGGCGCTGCTGCAGCACCGGGCCACCGAGGTGCCCGTACCGCTGGCCTTCTCGTCCGAGCAGGCCGCCGGGCTGCTGGAGGACATCGACGTCGTCCTGACCGACCAGGCCGGCTGGGAGCGGCTCGCCCAGTGGTCCGCCGAGACGCCCGTCATCCCCGACGACTGCGGTCATCTCCTGGTCGACATCGAGGAGTTGCTGGACGCGCCCGCACCGGCGCACTTCCTGCCCACGGCACCCGCCTCCGCCGTGCCCCCGGCCGCCCGGCCGGACTGGATCTGCAAGGTCATCCACACCTCCGGCACCACCTCGCGCCCCAAGGGCGTGCGGATCCGCTCGGCCGGTGTGAACGCCCTGGTGGACTCGCTGCACCAGGAGATGCCCGCCGGCTCCTACACCCGCTACCTCTCCCTGGTCCCCTTCAGTCTGCTGATCGAGCAGGTCACCGCCGTCTACCTGGTCCTCGCCGACCGCGGCACGGTGGTCCTGCTGCCCCCGTCGGCACCCCTGGTCGGCACCTCCGCGACCGCACCCCAGCGCGTCCTGCCCTACCTGGCGGCCGCCGCGCCCAGCGCCCTGGTGGTCACCCCCGCCCTGGCCGAGGTGCTCGCCGCGGAGGCCGAACGGCTCGCCGTGGACCAGGGAGCCGGCCAACGGGCCGCCGCCGAAGCCCTGTTCGGCCGCTCACCCGCCCCGCTGATCTGCTGCGGCGGCGCCCCGGTCACCCCGCAGGTGCTGCACCGCCTGGAGGCGCACGGCATGCCCGTGCACGAGGGCTACGGACTCAGCGAGAACAGCTCCGTGGTCTGCTGGAACACCCCCACCGCCCGCCGTGTCGGCACCGTCGGCCGCCCGCTGCCGCACGTGACCGTACGTCTGGCCCACGACGGAGAGCTGCTGGTGCGCAGCGCCTCCCTGTTCGCCGGCTACAGCCGCACCGACCCCTCCAGCTGCGCGCTGGACGAGGACGGCTGGCTGCACACCGGGGACCTCGCGACCATCGACGACGACGGGTTCGTCCGCATCGTCGGCCGCAAGAAGAACGTCATCATCACCGCCTCCGGCCGCAATGTCGCGCCGGAGTGGGTGGAGGCGTCGTACACCACGCTGCCCTTCGTCCGGGCCGTCGCCGTCAGCGGCGACGGGCTGACCGCCCTGCAGGGCCTGTTCCTGGTGGAACCGGGCACCGACCCGGCCGAGGCCGAACGGGAGATCGCCGCGCACGGCGAACGCCACCTCTCGATCGTCGAACGGGTCCAGGAGCCCACGGTGTTCGTCGCCGACGAAGACCTGTACCTGCGGTTCTTCACCGTCACGGGCCGCCCGCGCCGCCCGGTCGTCGCCGCCTTCCTCGCGGAGCGGGCCGTGCCCGACCGGGTGCCGGTGGCCGTGTGAACCGCACCGACCGATTCACCACCTTCGCGAAGCGCCGACTTCGCCTGTGCACAAAGGAGACACCCACACCATGATCGCCGGCGTCGACCTCATACGCTACGGAAACGGCCTCGGCAGGATCGCCATGGCCCGCCCCGGCGGGAAACTCGCCGATCTGCAGCCCAAGCAGGTGATGAACGTCCTCGCGGAGACCGGCTTCCTGCTCTTCCGCGGCTTCGACCCGAGCCTGGAGGAGTTCTCCGACTTCGTCCGCGCCCACTCCGACAAGGTCACCCTCGACCCGGCCCGCACCTTCTTCGGCGGCAACGTCGCCCAGAAGGTCGACGCCGGAACCGAGGCGCTCGGTCTGCACATCGAGAACGGCAACAGCCCGTTCGTGCCGACGCTCACCTGGTTCCTGTGCGAGAAGGCCGCCAAGTCCGGCTCGCAGACCACCGTGTGCGACGGGTACGCGGCCTGGGAGCGGTTCAGCCCGCAGGCCAAGCGCGCCTTCAAGGAACAGGACATCGTCTACACCCGCAGGGTCAGCGAGGCGATGTGGAAGGCGTTCACCCAGTTCCAGCTGGAGGGGGTCAAGGACGTCGAGGACATCACCGTCCACGACGTGCAGAGCCTGGCCACCGGCCCCGGCCACACCACCTTCCACGTCGACGAGGACGGCTACCTCACCTACGCCTACCGCACCCCGGCCGTGCACTCCACGCTGTTCGGCCGCCGCCAGTCCTTCGCCAACAGCATGCTCGGCCCGTCGTACAACTACGAGCCGCCGAAGATCACCTTCGCGGACGGCAGTGAACTGCCCGAGTGGCTGTGGGACGAGGTGCGCGACGTCACCGAGTCGGTGACCGAGGAGATCAACTGGGTCGACGGCGACGTCGTCCTGGTCGACAACACCCGGGCCATGCACGGCCGCAGGGCGGTGCTGGACACCGACCGCAGCATCTACAACTCCCAGAGCTACGCGGCCGCGCACCTGCTGAACGCCCTCGGCAACCAGTTCGGCGCGTGCACCACGGAGGTCCTGTCCGCCGTGCCCGCCTAGCGGGGCCGCCCGGCACGCGCCACCCGCCCGTGCCGGGCCCGCACCACCCGCCCGAGCCGGGCCCGCACCAGGGCCGGGCGCGGGCCGCGAGAAGGGAGGGCCGGCTGGACTGACTCCGGTATCCCTCGACACCGCCCCGGGAACGGGACCGACATCCCCCGCGGTCCCGCCCCGGGGCGCGTCGCCGTACGGCTACTCCTGCCGTACCGGAAACCGCCGCGGCGCCACCACCAGCAGCACCACGAAGGCCAGTGCCGCCGCGCCCGCCGCACCCAGGTACACCGCGTGCACCGCGTCGGCGATCGCCCGCCGGGTCGCCTCCGGGGCCGTACCGGCGGCCAACGCGCGCGTGACGGACTCCAGGTCGCCCGCTCCGCCCAGCCGCGCGGCCAGCACCCCGTTGGCGACGGCACCGAAGACGGAAGCGCCCACGGTCTGCCCGGTCTGCCGGCAGAACAGCACCGACGCGGTCGTCGTGCCGCGCTCCGACCAGCCCACCGTCGACTGCACCCCGATGACCAGCGGCAGCTGGAAAAGCCCCAGCGCGCCGCCGAGCAGCAGCATCAGCAGCATCGGCTGCCACCAGGAACCGGGATACGGCAGGAACGGGAACGCGAGCAGGATCAGCGCGCCCAGCCCGATACCGAGCAGCGCGGTGTCGCGGAAGCCGATGCGCCGGTACACGTGCTGGCTGAGCGCCGCCGACCCCGACCAGGTCAGCGTCCACACGCACAGCACCAGACCGGCGGCCGCCGGACCGAGCCCCAGCACCGACTGGGCGTACGTCGGCAGGAAAACGCTCGGCGCCACCATCAGCAGTCCCAGCGCGCCGAGCGCCAGATTGACGGCCGCGATCGTACGGCGGCGCCACACCCACCCGGGGATGATCGGTTCGGCCGCCCGCCGCTCCACCCCCACCACGACCCCGGCCAGGGCGAGCCCGGTGCCGAACAGCGCCAGCGAGGGCGCCGACAGCCACGCCCAGGCCACCCCGCCCTGCACCAGCGCGGTCAGCAGCACCCCGCCGCACGCGAACACCGCCAGCGCGCCCGCCCAGTCCACGCGCGCGTGGGCGGGTTTCCCGCGTTCCGGTTCCTTCAGGTGACGGACGACCAGCCACAGCGCGGCGGCGCCGATCGGCAGGTTGACCAGGAAGATCCAGCGCCAGCCGGCGTACGCGGCCAGCATGCCGCCGAGGCCCGGGCCGGCCACCGCCGACACCGCCCACACGGTGGACAGCCTGGCCTGGATCTTCGGGCGCTCCGCCAGCGGGTACAGATCGGCGGCCAGTGTCTGCACGGTGCCCTGCAGGGCCCCGCCGCCCAGGCCCTGCACGATCCGGAACGCGATCAGCGCCGCCATGTCCCAGGCGCCCGCGCACAGCAGCGAGCCCAGCAGGAACACGGCCGCGCCCGCCACCAGCACCGGCTTGCGGCCGAAGGTGTCGGAGAGCTTGCCGTAGACGGGGAGCGTGACGGTCACGGCGAGCAGATAGCCGGAGAAGAGCCAGGAGAAGACGGAGAACCCGCCGAGGTCGCCGACGATCTGCGGTACGGCCGTGGAGACGATGGTGGCGTCCAGGGCGGCCAGCGCCATCGCCAGCATCAGCGCGGCGACCACCGCGCCCCGCCGATCGGTGTCCCGCCGCCGGACCGCTCCGCCGCGTGTCGCGGGTGTCGTACTCCCCACCGGAAACCCCCCCGTGCCCCTTGCACCCATCTCCGGTACGACAGCTTCCCATTGACTCTCACGCGACGGGAGGGTGGAGGCTGTGCGCGCCGAAGGGTGGAGGCGACCCCGAGAAGGTCTCCGCCCGGGGGTGGAGCTCCCCTAGGGGTACCTCCGTACTACGGCTCGGGGAGGGTTCGTACCCCCGGAGGAGGAGAGGGGCGGGGCCCGCTCCTTAGCCTGGCTTTACGCCGCCGGGGGGTGGCTGACCGCACCGGCGGGGTGGGGTTTTCCCCCACGAAACAGGGGGCTTCGCACCAGAGCGCCACGGACCCGCCGGCCATGAGACTCGACGGCGTATCCACCGCACCGACTTGTTAACCGACATAGGAGACATACCGTGACATCGGCTGTGACCATTCCCAGGCACGGGGGCACTGGAGGGCCTACGGCCGTTGCCGCGCGGGCGCGGCAGGTCGTGAAGGCGTACGGGTCCGGGGAGACCCGTGTCGTCGCCCTCGATCACGTCGACGTGGACATCGTGCGCGGCCAGTTCACCGCGATCATGGGCCCCTCGGGGTCCGGCAAGTCCACGCTGATGCACTGCCTCGCCGGGCTCGACACCGTGACCGGCGGTCAGATCTTCCTGGACGAGACCGAGATCACCGGCCTGAAGGACAAGAAGCTCACCCAGCTGCGCCGGGACCGGATCGGGTTCATCTTCCAGGCGTTCAATCTGCTGCCCACGCTGAACGCGCTGGAGAACATCACGCTGCCCATGGACATCGCCGGGCGCAAGCCGGATCGGGCGTGGCTGGACCGCGTGGTGGAGACCGTCGGGCTCGCCGGACGTCTCAGGCACCGGCCGGCCCAGCTCTCCGGCGGCCAGCAGCAGCGTGTCGCCGTGGCCCGCGCGCTGGCCGCCCGGCCGGAGATCATCTTCGGGGACGAGCCGACCGGGAACCTCGACTCGCGCGCCGGCGCGGAGGTCCTCGGCTTCCTGCGCCGCTCGGTGGACGAGCTCGGCCAGACCATCGTCATGGTCACCCACGACCCGGTGGCCGCCTCCTACGCGGACCGTGTGCTCTACCTCGCCGACGGCCGGATCGTCGACGAGATGCACCAGCCGACGGCCGATCAGGTCCTGGACCGGATGAAGGACTTCGACGCCCGGGGACGTACGTCATGACCGTCCTGAAGACCTCGATGCGCAACTTCTTCGCGCACAAGGGCCGTATGGCGCTCTCGGCGGTCGCGGTCCTGCTGTCGGTGGCGTTCGTGTGCGGCACGCTGGTGTTCACCGACACGATGAACACCACCTTCGACAAGCTGTTCCAGGCCACGGCCTCGGACGTGACGGTCAGCGCGAAGGGCTCCTCCGACGCCGGTGACACGGTCTCCCGCACCGGCAAGCCGCCGGTCATGCCGGCCTCCGTGCTCGGCCGGGTCCGCGGGGCGCGGGGCGTGAGGTCGGCCGAGGGCACGGTGTTCTCCACCTCGGTGACCGTCGTCGACGCCGGGAAGGACAAGCTGTCGCCCAGCAGCGGCGCGCCCACCATCGTCGGCAGCTGGAACGGCAAGGACGCCCGCACCATGAAGATCACCACCGGTGCGGCGCCCAAGGGGCCGGACCAGGTCATGGTCGACGAGGACACCGCCGACAAGCACCACCTGAAGCTCGGTGACGAGATCGGCGTGATCTCGGTCGTGGGCACCCACCACGCGCGCGTGTCCGGCATCGCCGCCTTCCAGGTCACCAACCCGGGCGCGGCGATCTTCTACCTGGACACGAGGACCGCCCAGCAGACCCTGGTCGGGAAGACCGGCGTCTACACCGACGTCAACGTCACCGCCGCCCAGGGGGTGACCGACGAGCAGCTGAAGAAGAACGTGACCGCGGTCCTCGGGCACGCCTACAAGGTGCAGACCGCCAAGGAGGTCGCCGACGCCAACCAGAAGAGCGTCAAGAGCTTCCTGAACGTCATGAAGTACGCGATGCTCGGCTTCGCCGGGATCGCCCTCCTGGTCGGCATCTTCCTGATCATCAACACCTTCTCCATGCTGGTCGCCCAGCGCACCCGCGAGATCGGCCTGATGCGCGCCATCGGCTCCTCCCGCAAGCAGGTCAACCGGTCGGTGCTGACCGAGGCGCTGCTGCTCGGCGTGATCGGCTCCCTGCTCGGCGTCGGCGCGGGCGTCGGCATCGCCGTCGGCCTGATGAAGCTCATGGGCAGGATGGGCATGCACCTGTCCACCGACGACCTGACCGTCGCCTGGACGACCCCCGCCGTCGGCCTGCTCCTGGGTGTCGTGGTCACCGTCCTGGCCGCCTACCTGCCCGCCCGGCGGGCCGGCAAGGTCTCCCCGATGGCCGCGCTGCGCGACGCGGGCGTCCCGGGCGACGCCAGGGCCGGCACCGTCCGCGCCGTGATCGGGCTGCTCCTCACCGCCGCCGGCGCCTGGGGCCTGTACGCCGCCGCCACCGCCGACAAGGCCAAGGCAGGCTCGGGCTGGCTGGGCCTGGGCGTGGTGGCCACGCTGATCGGCTTCGTCGTGACCGGCCCGCTGCTGGCCGGCGGACTGGTCCGGGTCCTCGGCGCGATCATGCTGCGGATCTTCGGCCCGGTCGGCCGGATGGCCGAGCGCAACGCGCTGCGCAACCCGCGCCGCACCGGCGCCACCGGCGCGGCCCTGATGATCGGCCTGGCCCTGGTGGCCTCCCTGTCGGTGGTCGGCTCCTCCATGGTCGCCTCGGCCACCGACCAGCTCGACAAGACCGTCGGCACGGACTTCATCATCCGCAGCGGCACCCCGGGCGCGCTCATCACCCCGCAGGCGGTCAAGGCCGTCAAGGAGACGCCGGGCCTCAAGCGGATCACCGAGTACAAGTGGACCGACGCGGACCTCACCATGCCGGACGGCACGACCGTCAAGAAGACCACGATCATGGCCGCCGACCCGACCCTCGCGACCGACGTGCGGACCAGGACGGTCGCCGGCGACCTGAAGGACGCCTACCGGCCCGACTCGATGTCGGTACCCGACAAGTTCGCCAGGGAGCACGGCATCCGGCTCGGCTCCAGGATCGCCGTCGCCTTCGCGGACGGCTCCACCGGCCACCTGACCGTACGGGCGATCACCAGCAGCGACGGTCTCATCGACGCGGGCGCGAAGTACACGTCCCTCAGGACGATGGCCACGTACGTCCCCGCCGACAGGATGCCGCAGGACGAACTCCTCTTCGCCATGGCCGAGGACGGGCGGCAGGCAGCCGCCTACAAGGCGCTGAAGACGGCCCTGCACGACTACCCCGACCTGACCGTGCGCGACCAGACCGACTACAAGAAGGACCTCAAGGACCAGATCGGCCAGCTGCTGAACATGATCTACGGCCTGCTGGCGCTCGCCATCATCGTCGCGGTCCTGGGCGTGGTGAACACCCTGGCGCTGTCGGTGGTCGAGCGGACCCGGGAGATCGGCCTCATGCGGGCCATCGGGCTCTCCCGTCGCCAGCTGCGCCGCATGATCCGCCTGGAGTCCGTGGTGATCGCGGTCTTCGGCGCCCTGCTCGGCCTCGGCCTCGGCATGGGCTGGGGCGCGACCGCCCAGAAGCTCCTCGCCCTGCAGGGCCTGAACATCCTGGACATCCCCTGGCCGACGATCGTCACGGTCTTCGTCGCCTCGGCCTTCGTGGGCCTGTTCGCCGCGCTGATCCCGGCGTTCCGCGCGGGCCGGATGAACGTCCTCGACGCCATCGCGACGGACTAGCCGCGCGGTCCGGAGCGAAGACCACCGCATACGGGGGTTGCGGGGGAAGACCCGGTGCCGGGGAGTCCTGGAGACTCCCCGGCACCGGGCTGTACTGCCGGGGTGTTCTCCGGGCTGTGCCGGCGGCCTACTTCCGGAGGGTTGTCCACAGCCCCCGACGGCAACGCCGCCGGCGTCGTAGGCTGGACAGCCCCGGCTGCCACCCGCGCCGGGCTACTTGCGTTGCCCACCCCCGGACGGAAAGCCCCCATGAGCCTGCACGGTCTGCTCGACGCCGTCGTCAAGGACCCCGCCCTCGCGGAAGCGATCACGGCGGCCGCGGACGGCAACCGCATGCACGTCGACCTCGTCGGCCCCCCGGCGGCCCGCCCCTTCGCCCTGGCCGCCCTCGCCCGCGAGGCCGGCCGCCCCGTGCTCGCGGTCACGGCCACGGGCCGCGAGGCCGAGGACCTGGCGGCAGCCCTGCGCTCCCTCCTCCCCCCGGAGGGCGTCGTGGAGTACCCCTCCTGGGAGACCCTCCCGCACGAGCGGCTCAGCCCGCGCAGCGACACCGTCGGCCGCCGCCTCGCCGTGCTGCGCCGCCTCGCCCACCCCAGCCAGGACGACCCCGGGACCGGCCCGGTCTCCGTCGTCGTGGCACCCGTGCGCTCCGTGCTGCAGCCACAGGTCAAGGGCCTCGGCGACCTGGAGCCGGTATCCCTGAGAACCGGGCAGACCGCCGACCTGAACGCCGTCGTGGACGCCCTCGCGGCCGCCGCCTACGCGCGCGTGGAGCTGGTCGAGAAGCGCGGCGAGTTCGCCGTGCGCGGCGGCATCCTGGACGTCTTCCCGCCCACCGAGGAACACCCCCTGCGCGTCGAGTTCTGGGGCGACGACGTCGAGGAGATCCGCTACTTCAAGATCGCCGACCAGCGCTCCCTCGAAGTCGCCGAACACGGCCTGTGGGCACCGCCGTGCCGCGAGCTGCTGCTCACCGACGACGTACGGGCACGCGCG
The DNA here is from genome assembly GCF_040297165.1 of Streptomyces sp. NPDC001851. Taxonomy (NCBI): domain Bacteria; kingdom Bacillati; phylum Actinomycetota; class Actinomycetes; order Kitasatosporales; family Streptomycetaceae; genus Streptomyces; species Streptomyces sp. NPDC001851. Next base: position 88,851 of record NZ_JBEOYR010000018.1, read on the forward strand.
CGTGCCCTCGCCGAGGAACACCCGGAGCTGGGCGAACTCCTGAACAAGATCGCCGAGGGCATCGCGGTCGAGGGCATGGAGTCCCTCGCCCCCGTCCTCGTGGACGACATGGAACTGCTGCTCGACGTCCTGCCCAAGGGCGCCATGGCCGTGGTCTGCGACCCGGAGCGGGTCCGCACGCGGGCAGCCGATCTCGTCGCGACGAGCCAGGAGTTCCTGCAGGCCTCCTGGGCGGCCACCGCCGGCGGCGGCGAGGCGCCCATCGACGTCGGCGCCGCCTCCCTGTGGTCCATCGCCGACGTCCGCGACCGCGCGCGCGAGCTGGACATGATGTGGTGGTCGGTCTCGCCCTTCGCGGCGGACGAGGAACTCGACGCGGACACCCTCAAGCTCGGCATGCACGCGCCCGAGACCTACCGCGGCGACACCGCGCGGGCCCTCGCCGACACCAAGGGCTGGCTCGCCGACGGCTGGCGCACGGTGTTCGTCACCGAGGGCCACGGCCCGGCCGCCCGCACGGTCGAGGTACTCGGCGGCGAGGGCATCGCCGCACGGCTCGACGCCGACCTCGGCGAGCTGAGCCCGTCCGTCGTGCACGTCTCCTGCGGCTCGATCGAGTACGGCCTCGTCGACCCGGCGCTGAAGCTCGCCGTGCTCACCGAGACCGACCTGTCCGGCCAGCGCACCGCCACCCGGGACGGCGCCCGGATGCCGGCCCGCCGCCGCAAGACCATCGACCCGCTCACCCTGGAGCCGGGCGACTACATCGTCCACGAACAGCACGGCGTCGGCCGGTACATCGAGATGGTGCAGCGCACCGTGCAGGGCGCCACCCGCGAGTACCTGGTCGTGGAGTACGCGCCCGCCAAGCGCGGCCAGCCCGGCGACCGGCTGTACATCCCGACCGACCAGCTGGAGCAGATCACCAAGTACGTCGGCGGCGAGGCACCCACCCTGCACCGGCTCGGCGGCGCCGACTGGACGAAGACCAAGGCGCGCGCGAAGAAGGCCGTCAAGGAGATCGCCGCCGACCTGATCAAGCTCTACAGCGCGCGCATGGCCGCCCCCGGACACTCCTTCGGCGCCGACACCCCCTGGCAGCGCGAGCTGGAGGACGCCTTCCCCTACGCCGAGACGCCCGACCAGCTCACCACCATCGCCGAGGTCAAGGAGGACATGGAGAAGTCGGTCCCCATGGACCGCCTGATCTGCGGCGACGTCGGCTACGGCAAGACCGAGATCGCGGTGCGGGCCGCCTTCAAGGCCGTACAGGACGGCAAGCAGGTCGCCGTCCTGGTCCCGACGACCCTGCTGGTGCAGCAGCACTTCGGGACGTTCTCGGAGCGGTACGCGCAGTTCCCGGTGAGCGTGAAGGCGCTGTCCCGCTTCCAGACCGACACCGAGGCCAAGGCGGTCCTGGAGGGCCTGAAGGACGGCGCGGTGGACGTCGTCATCGGCACCCACCGCCTGTTCTCCTCCGAGACGAAGTTCAAGGACCTGGGCCTGGTCATCGTCGACGAGGAGCAGCGCTTCGGCGTCGAGCACAAGGAGCAGCTCAAGAAGCTCCGCGCCAACGTGGACGTGCTGACCATGTCCGCCACACCCATCCCGCGCACCCTGGAGATGGCGGTCACCGGCATCCGCGAGATGTCCACGATCACCACACCCCCGGAGGAGCGCCACCCGGTGCTCACCTTCGTCGGGCCGTACGAGGAGAAGCAGATCGGCGCGGCCATCCGCCGCGAACTGCTGCGCGAGGGCCAGGTCTTCTACATCCACAACCGGGTCGAGTCCATCGACCGCGCGGCCGCCCGGCTGCGTGAGATCGTCCCCGAGGCCCGCATCGCCACCGCCCACGGCCAGATGTCGGAATCGACGCTGGAGCAGGTCGTCGTCGACTTCTGGGAGAAGAAGTTCGACGTCCTCGTCTCGACCACGATCGTCGAGTCCGGCATCGACATCTCCAACGCCAACACGCTGATCGTGGAGCGCGGCGACACCTTCGGCCTCTCCCAGCTGCACCAGCTGCGCGGCCGGGTCGGCCGGGGCCGCGAGCGCGGCTACGCCTACTTCCTGTACCCGCCGGAGAAGCCGCTCACGGAGACCGCGCACGAGCGCCTGGCCACCATCGCCCAGCACACCGAGATGGGCGCGGGCATGTACGTGGCGATGAAGGACCTGGAGATCCGCGGCGCCGGAAACCTCCTCGGCGGCGAGCAGTCCGGGCACATCGCGGGCGTCGGCTTCGACCTGTACGTCCGCATGGTCGGCGAGGCCGTCGCGGACTACCGGCGCCAGCTGGAGGCGGGGGAGCCGTCGGCGGGAGGCGTGGAGGAGGCGCCGCTCGAAGTCAAGATCGAGCTGCCCGTCGACGCCCACGTCCCGCACGACTACGCGCCCGGCGAGCGGCTGCGCCTGCAGGCCTACCGCGCCATCGCCTCCGCCAACTCGGAGGAGGACATCAAGGCCGTCCGCGAGGAACTCACCGACCGCTACGGCAAGCTGCCCGAACCGGTGGAGAACCTGCTGCTGGTGGCCGGGCTCAGGATGCTCGCGCGCGCGTGCGGCGTCGGCGAGATCGTGCTCCAGGGCACCAACATCCGCTTCGCACCGGTGGAGTTGCGCGAGTCGCAGGAACTGCGGGTCAAGCGCCTCTACCCCGGTACGGTCATCAAGCCCGCCGCCCACCAGGTGCTGGTCCCCCGCCCGAAGACCGCGAAGGTCGGCGGCAAGCCGCTGGTCGGCCGCGAACTGCTGGGCTGGGTGGGCGAGTTCCTCGCCTCGGTCCTGGGCTCGTAGGAGCCGTGGGGGAGGGACATGAGGATCGGTGAACTGGCGGCGGCGACCGGGGCGACACCGCGCGCCCTGCGCCACTACGAGCAGCAGGGCCTGATCACCTCCGCACGCGCCGTCAACGGCTACCGGGAGTACGACGCCCGGGCCGCCGTACGCGTCCGCAACATCCGGCACCTGCTGGAGGCGGGCCTCACCCTGGACGACATACGGGTGTTCCTGCCCTGCCTGGACGGCGACGTCACCGCCGGCCCCGCCTCCGCCAAGGGCCTCGGGGTCGCCCGGGACCGGCTGGCGGTGCTGGACGCGCGGATCGCGGCGCAGACGGCGGTACGGGACCGGCTGGCGGCGGCGCTGCGGGAGGCGGGGGACCCGGCCCGCTGAGGGCGGCCGGTCAGGCGACGACCGCGCCGCCGTCCACGGGCAGCACCACTCCCGTCACGAACGACGCCTGCGGGGAGGCCAGCCCGGTGATCGCCCAGGCGACCTCCTCCGGGCGGCCGATCCTGCCGAGCGGGGTGTGTTCCCGCTGCCACGCGCGCAGCCCCGCCACCTGCTCGGGGCTGAAGCCGGAGTGCTCCCCGATGGGCGTGTCGATCGCGCCGGGCGCCACGGCGACCACCCGGATCCCGTGCGGTGCGAGTTCCACGGCCCAGCTGCGGGTCAGCGTCTCCAGGGCGGCCTTGCCCGCCGCGTAGAGGGAGTTGCCGGGCCAGGCGCGCTGACCGACGGAGGTCGTCACGTTCACCACCACACCCCCGACGGCCTCCAGCGCCGGCAGCGCGGCCTGGGTGAGCAGCACGGGAGCGAGGAGGTTGGTCTCCAGCAGCGGGCGTACCGAGGTGCGGGTGTACGTGCGCAGGGAGCCGGGGGTGACGACCCCCGCGTTGTTCACGAGCACGTCGATCCGGCCGTACCGCTCCAGCGCCGTACGCACGACCGTCCCGGGGCCGTCCCCGGACGTGAGGTCGGCGGCTACCGGCGTGATACCGGGGTGCCCGTCGGCCGTCCGGGCCAGCGGCGCCGCCCGGCGGCCGACCGCGACGACCCGCGCGCCCCCGGCGGCGAACGCGCGCGCGGTGGCCCGGCCGATACCGGTACCGGCACCGGTGACGACGACGGTACGGGGGCTGTGGGTGCGGGTGTCCTCGCTCATGCCGGGATCCTCGGACCCTGACGCCGGTGACAAGGTCAAGCAGGCCTCCCGGAAGGTGTGAGCGGGCGCGCGGCCGTGCCCCCCGGACTCCCCCGCCAAGCCCCTTCCCTGCTCCAAGTCGGGTGCACATTGCCCCTGAAAGAACCTTTTGGTCCCATCTGGCGGAAGACGGGGGTCCGTTACCGTGGGCAGGAACGATCCGCCCGTTCCGGCAGGGCGGACGAGGGCGAGCGAGGGGGACGTACCGTGACGCGTCTGAGGGGCGGAGCGGTCGCCGCGGTGGTCGTCATGACCGTCGCCGTGGCCGGCTGCAAGAGCGAGCAGGGCAAGGGGTCCGCCGGACCCGGAAGGGCGCAGGGCGGGGGAGCGGCGCTGGCCGCCGCCGACTCACTGACCGTCAAGGGACGGGCGCCGAAGACCGGGTACTCCCGGGCCCGGTTCGGCGCCGCGTGGGCGGACACCGACTCCAACTCCTGCGACACCCGCGACGACATACTCAAACGCGACCTGAAGGACGTGAAGTTCACCGGCGGCACCTGCAAGGTCACCTACGGCCTGCTCGCGCCCGACCCCTACTCCGGCAAGGACATCACCTACCGGCGCGGCCGCAGCCAGGTCGACATCGACCATGTCGTCGCCCTCTCCGACGCCTGGCAGAAGGGCGCCGAGTACTGGGACCCGGGCAAGCGCATAGCGCTGGCCAACGACCCCCTCAACCTCATCGCCGTCGACGCGAGCGCCAACCGCGGCAAGGGGGACGGCGACACGGCCACCTGGCTGCCGCCCAACCCGAAGTACCGCTGCACCTATGTGGCCGCCCAGGTCGCGGTGAAGAAGAAGTACGGCCTGTGGGTCACCGCCGCCGAGAAGGCCGCGATGAAGAAGGTCCTCACCGGCTGCCCCGGCCAGAAACTCCCGGCGGGCGGCAACCCCACCAAGGCGCCGGACCGTTTCCGGGCGCGGTGAGCCGGGCGCCGGCGTCACCCCGCTGACCGGCAAACCCGTTTCCGGTGCCGGGAGCCGGCGCCTACCGTGGGCGTCATGGACGTCAAGGTGAGCAGCATCGCCGAGCGGCCCGACCGGCTGCCGGCGTTGTTCGAGATGGCCGACACCTGGCCCGAGTTCGTGACCAACGACCCCGTGGGCACCGCGCATTACGGCCGCATCCCCGCCGAACTGCCCGAGTACGCGCTGTTCGCCGAGGACGGGCACGGCGAGATCGTCGCCCACGCCTTCAGCGTGCCCTTCGCCCTCGGCACCGACGGCCGGCACACCCTGCCCGCGCGCGGCTGGGACCAGGTCCTGCTCTGGGCCTTCGCCGACCTGCGCCGCGGCACCCGCCCCGACACGGTGAGCGCCATCTCCGTCACCATCGCCCCGCACGCCCAGGGCCACGGCCTGTCCGCCGTCATGCTCTCGGCGATGCGGGAGCGCGCCCGCGCCCGCGGCTTCCGCGAGGTCGTCGCCCCCGTCCGCCCCAGCGCCAAGCACCGCGAACCGCACACCCCGATCACCGAGTACGCCCACCGGGTCCGCCCCGACGGCCTGCCCGAGGACCCCTGGCTGCGCGTCCACGCGCGCGCCGGCGCACGCATCGACTCCATCGCACCGGCCTCCATGACCGTGGGCGCCTCGCTGGAGGAGTGGCGCCGCTGGACCGGGCTGCCGTTCGACACCGCGGAGGACGTCGAGGTGCCCGGCGCGCTCGTCCCGGTCCGCTGCGAACCGGAGCGCGGGTACGCCGTCTACGTCGAGCCCAACGTGTGGATGCGGCACGCCCTGTAGCCGCCGAGTCCGAGCGGGCGCTGCGCCGTGCGAGCCGGCTCGGGGAGCAGCTCGTGCGCGGGATGTACGACCTCACCGCCGGCTCGGTGGCACCTGACTGATCGCGGGTGCGGGCCGGGCAACGGTTCGGTACAACCGGGACGCTCGGCCGTGTCCTTGTCCGTGTCGGGTCATATGCTCGAAGCGACCATCGCACGACCGGCGTTGCCCGCCCCGCGGAGCGCGCCGGGCGGACACGCACGCCCACATCAGGCATCAGGAGCAGTCATGCAAGGCCACGGCTACGGACAGCCGGTGAAGCAGCCGCCCCACACCGCAGGGCTGGTTCTGCTGCGTCTGCTGTTCGTGGCGATCGGAATGCTCAGCATCGGCTTCCTGGCCTGGGTGATGCTGCTGCGGCTGGCGATCGTCACGCGGCGGGCGCTGGACTGGTGCCTGTTCGGCGCCGCGCTGATCATCAACTTCCTCAGCCTGGCGCTGGTGGGCAGCGAGCCGGGCGACGACGTGCACACCCCGATCGGCTACTTCGGCATGTTCATGCTGCTCGGCGGGCTCGCGGCCACGATGGCGTACTACCTCACCGCGGAGATCCGCCACTACGGGATGTGGCGGCGCAGGTATGCGGCGCAGACGGGGTACGCCTATCCGGGCCCCGCGACCCCGTACCCACCGGTGACCGTCCCCATCGTGCCGCTCGGTCGCACGGGCCGCGAGTCGCCCTTCCCGCCGGCCCCGGCCGTCCCGCACACGCCGCCCCCGATGCCGCACACGCCCCCGCCCCGGCCGCCGCTGGCCACCCCGCCGCCGCAGCGCCCGGCGCCCACCCACATCGAGCAGGTGCGCGCCGAACTGGACGAGCTGAGCGACTACCTGCGCAAGCATGACGGCCGGCACGACAGCCACGAGGGCGGCAGGTGAGCGCGGCGGCAGGACGAGTCGTCGCCGACCGGTACGAACTGTCCACGCTCATCGGGCAGGGCGGCATGGGCCAGGTGTGGACGGCGTACGACCGGCGGCTCGACCGGCGCGTGGCGGTGAAGCTGCTGCGCCCCGACAAGGTGGCGGGCCAGGAGGCGGACGAGCTGCGCCGCCGGTTCCTGCGCGAGTGCCGGGTGACCGCGCAGGTGGACCACCCCGGCCTGGTGACCGTGCACGACGCGGGCAGCGAGGGCGAGGAGCTGTTCCTCGTCATGCAGTACGTCGACGGCGCCGACCTGTCCGGCCACCTCGCCGAGCACGATCCGTACCCGTGGCCGTGGGCGGTCGCGGTGGCCGCGCAACTGTGCGCCGCGCTGAGCGCCGTGCACGCCGTGCCGATCGTGCACCGCGACCTCAAGCCGCGCAACGTCATGGTGAAGCAGGACGGCACGGTCACCGTGCTCGACCTGGGCGTGGCCTCCGTCATGGACACCGACACCACCCGCCTCACCCACACCGGCTCCCCGATCGGCTCACCCGCCTACATGGCGCCGGAGCAGGCGATGGGCGGCGCGGTCGGCCCGTACACCGACCTGTACGCGCTCGGTGTGCTGATGCACGAACTGCTCAGCGGTGACGTGCCGTTCGCGGGCTCCACGGCGCTCGGCGTGCTGCACCGGCACCTGTACGAGCCCCCGCAGCCGGTGCGCCGGATCCGCCCCGAGGTCCCCGAGGCGCTGGAGTCGCTCGTGCTGCGGCTGCTCGCCAAGGACCCGCAGCACCGGCCGGGTTCCGCGCAGGAGGTGTACGAGGACCTGGCGCTGCTCCTGCCCGCGCGCGGGACGCCCACGGGGGCGCCGTTGGACCCCACGCGCCCCTTCCTGCGCCCGCACGCCCCCTGGCCGGACCGCGCGCGGACCCCCGCGCCCCAGCCCGCCCCGGTCGCGCCGGCGCCACCGGCGGCCGGGAAGCCCGACGTCGCCGCCGCCGTGGACGAGGTCAAGCGGCTGCTGGGGGAGGGGCGCATCACCCAGGCCGTGGACATCCTCGGCGCGATCCTGCCCGCCGCCGCCGAGCAGCACGGCGAGCACTCCCCGGTGGTGCGCACGCTGCGCAAGCAGTACGCGGCGACGCTCATGGACGACGGCCAGTACCGGCGCGCACTGCCGGAGCTGCGCCGCCTCGCCGACGAACGCGCCGCCGAGGCCGGCCAGGCCGACCCGCAGTCCCTGCGCTACCGCTACGAGGCCGCACAGTGCCTGGAGCAGCTGGGCGAACCGGCGGCGGCGCTCGCCGCGTACCGCGCGCTGCTGCCGTACTACGAGAACCAGTACGTCTCCGGCGACCCGCAGCTCGCCCATGACGTCCGCCGGCGCATCGGCCATCTGCTGCTCGCCCTGGGCGACCGCCCGTCCGCCCACGACACGCTGGCCCGGCTGCTGATGGACGTGGAGCGGCTGCACGGCCCCGGCCACCCGACGGCCCTGGAGATCCGGCGCACCCTGCAGTGGCTCGGACAGGTGCGCGGTTAGCGGGTACGACGTCGCGGACAGGGCGTGCGGCACCGGCTGAGCCGAAGCGGTGGGTGCGGCGGGCGCAGCGGTGCCCCAAACGCAGGCGAATCGTTGGTCGAATGGGTTGGCCCCGGCCCGCCCACTGCCTACCATCGATCACCGCAAGACTTTGTGCGCCCGCCCGTCGCCCGACCACCACCCCTGGCGGAGGCGCTGCGCGCCGCACCTGTTATTGCAATCTCCCTTGGAGGTTCCCTTGCACCGCCGCCGTCGCACCGCGCTCGTCCTCACCGCCGCGATCGCCGCCGCGGCACCCCTGCTGACCGCCTGCGGCAACGACGCGCACCCGGGCGCCGCGGCCGTCGTCGGCGGGCAGCGGATCACCGTCGCCCAGCTGGAGAGCCGGGTCGACGAGGTCCGCGCGGCACAGCGGGCCGCGGTGCCGGACGAGACCCAGTACCGGCAGGTCCTCGCCTCCACCAGCAGCCTCACCCGGGACACCCTGCACAACATGGTCCTCGACCGGGTGCTGGACCGTGCCGCGCAGGACGCGGACATCACGGTCACCCGCAAGGAGGTCCAGCAGATGCGCGCCGGCCTGGAGCAGCAGGCCGGCGGGGCCAAGGGGCTGCAGGCCGCCTGGCTGCAGAAGTACGGCATCGCCCCCGCGCACCTCGACGACAACCTCCGGCTCCAGCTGGAGGCGCAGAAGCTGGCCCAGAAGCTCGGCACCGACACCGGCCGGCCCGCTTTCTGGAAGGCCCTGTCCACCGCCTCCCGGGAACTCCGCATCTCCCTCAACCCCCGCTACGGCACCTGGGACGCGCAGAAGAGCAGCCGCGTGGACGCCAGGACGCCGTGGGTGCGGGAGGTCACGACGGCATCGGGCGGGGAGCCGCTGACGGCGTAGCCGGTCGACGGTCGGCGGTCATACGATCACACGAGCACCCTCACCCTGTGGATATCCAGATCCGCTGCCTCCCGCCGTGGGTTACGTTCGGGTCGTGAACGCATCCAGCTCCGACCTCGCTCCCGCCGCCGGCCCCGGTCGCGTCGTCCTGCTCACCACCAGCCACCGCGTCGCGCCCGGCCTGCTGTCCTGGCCCGCCTGGCAGGCCCTGCGCGCCGCCGACGCCGTGCTGTGCGCGGACGGGGCGCATCCGCAGCTGCCGTATCTGCGCGAGGCGGGCATAGCGGTGCGGGAGGCGTCGCCCACCGCGCAGGAGCTGGTCGACGCCTGCGCCGGCGGGCGGACCGTGGTGGTCGTGGCCACCGGTGAGGGAGAGCCCGCCCTCACCGACGGCCTGGCCCGGCTGGCCGGCTCCGGCCGCGTCGCCATGCCGGAGCTGGAGCTGCTGCCCGCCTCCTACGACCTGCCCGGCGCCCGCCTGCTGGACCTCGTGCAGGTCATGGACCGCATCCGCGCCGAGTGCCCCTGGTCGTCCCGGCAGACCCACGAGGGCCTCGCCAAGTACGGCCTGGAGGAGGCGTACGAGCTGGTCGAGGCGATCGAGGCCGGCGACCGGGAGGAACTGCGCGAGGAGCTGGGCGACGTCCTGCTCCAGGTCGTCTTCCACGCCCGGATCGCCGAGGAGCACCCGGACGCGCCGTTCTCCGTCGACGACGTGGCCGGCGGCATCGTCGCCAAGCTCGTCCACCGGCACCCGCATGTCTTCGGCGACGAGAAGGCCGAGACGCCGGAGGACGTCAAGGAGCACTGGCTGCGCACCAAGGCCGAGGAGAAGCAGCGCACCTCGGTCACGGACGGCGTCCCGCTCGGCCAGCCCGGACTGGCCCTCGCCGCCAAGCTCGCCTCCCGCGCCCGCACGGCGGGCCTGGACGTACACCTGCCGCACGGCGAGGGCCTCGGCTACGAACTGCTCGCCCTGGCGGTGCGTGCCGAGGCGGACGGCGTGGACCCGGAGGCGGCCCTGCGGGCGGCGGCGCGGGCCTACCGGGACGCGATCCGGGAGGCGGAGGGTGCCGGGCCCGAGGCGATACACGCGGCCCGCGGCGGGCACCGGGACGCGGAGGCCCACCCGCGTCCGGATACGGTCGGGGAGTGACCGACCAGCACCACCCCCGGACCGCCCCCGGCTCCGCCCCGGGCCCCGTTCCCGCCCTGTTCACCTGGGAGTTCGCCACCGATCCCTATCCCGCCTACGCCTGGCTGCGCGAGCACGCGCCGGTGCACCGGACGCGGTTGCCCAGCGGGGTCGAGGCCTGGCTGGTCACCCGGTACGCCGACGCCAGGCAGGCCCTGGCCGACCAGCGGCTGAGCAAGAACCCGGCGCATCACGACGAGCCCGCGCACGCCAAGGGCAAGACCGGCATCCCCGGCGAGCGCAAGGCCGAGCTGATGACCCATCTGCTGAACATCGACCCGCCGGACCACACCCGGCTGCGCCGGCTGGTCAGCAAGGCGTTCACCCCGCGCCGGGTCGCGGAGTTCGCGCCCCGGGTGCAGGAGCTGACCGACCACCTCATCGACCGGTTCGCCGAGAAGGGCTCGGCCGACCTCATCCACGAGTTCGCCTTCCCGCTGCCCATCTACGCCATCTGCGACCTGCTCGGTGTCCCGCGCGAGGACCAGGACGACTTCCGGGACTGGGCGGGCATGATGATCCGGCACGGCGGCGGGCCCCGGGGCGGAGTCGCCCGGTCGGTGAAGAAGATGCGCGGCTACCTCGCCGAGCTGATCCACAAGAAGCGCGAGGCGCTGCCCGCCGAGTCCGCACCCGGTGAGGACCTCATCTCCGGCCTCATCCGGGCCTCCGACCACGGCGAGCACCTCACCGAGAACGAGGCCGCGGCGATGGCGTTCATCCTGCTGTTCGCCGGCTTCGAGACGACCGTCAACCTCATCGGCAACGGCACCTACGCCCTGCTCACCCACCCCGAGCAGCGCACGCGGCTCCAGCGCTCCCTGGCCGGGCGGGAGACGGACCTGCTGGAGACCGGAGTGGAGGAACTCCTGCGCTACGACGGCCCGGTGGAGCTGGCCACCTGGCGGTTCGCCACCGAGCCGCTCACCATCGGCGGCCAGGACATCGCCCCCGGGGACCCGGTGCTCGTGGTGCTCGCGGCGGCCGACCGGGACCCGGAGCGGTTCGCCGACCCGGACGTGCTGGACCTCGCCCGCCGCGACAACCAGCACCTCGGCTACGGCCACGGCATCCACTACTGCCTCGGCGCGCCGCTCGCCCGGCTGGAGGGCCAGACCGCGCTCGCCACCCTGCTCACCCGGCTGCCCGACCTGCGGCTCGCCGTGGACCCGGACGAGTTGCGCTGGCGCGGCGGGCTCATCATGCGCGGCCTGCGCACCCTGCCCGTGGAGTTCACCCCGGCCGCCGGCGCAGCCGGGCGAAGCTGAGCAAGAACGGCGTTCAACTTTGTGATCTTCACGTGATCTGCGCGGCATGAACTTGTGACAAGTGATCGTCTGCCGATACGTTCACCCATCAGCGTGGCGAGGCTTCCAGCGCGCCGCGCCGGTCCTGCTGTCGCACGAAAGGCTTCCGCATGCTCTCCGGGAACGGTCGTCACCGTCGCCCCCGCCAGGCTCCGGCCCTCCTCGTCGCGGCCGGAGTGACCGGCTCCGCCATCGCCATCCCGCTGCTCGGCGCGGCCAGCGCCAACGCGGCCGACGGGACCACCTGGGACAAGGTCGCCGAGTGCGAGAGCGGCGGTTCCTGGAGCGCGGACACCGGTAACGGCTACTACGGCGGCCTGCAGATCTCGCAGGACGACTGGGGGAGGTACGGCGGCACGCAGTACGCCGCCAGCGCCGACCAGGCCAGCCGCTCGCAGCAGATAGCCGTCGCCGAGAAGATCCTGGCCGACCAGGGCACCAAGCCGTGGGCCACCTGCGCCCTGCTCTCCGGCCTGACCTCCAACTCCGGTTCGGTCGACGTCGACACCGGTGTCGGCTCCGGTGGCACCGGCGGGTCGGGCGACACGCATGGCTCGGGTCACGCCTCCGGCTCGACCGGCAACTCCGACCCGTCCGGTCTGCCGGATTCATCCGCATCCGACTCCGGTTCTGGCTCCGGCTCAGGCTCCCCTTCCGGCTCCGACTCGGGCTCCGGTTCGGCCTCCTCCGGTTCCGCCTCCTCCGGTTCGGCCTCCTCGGGTCCGGATGCCTCCGGCTCCCCGTCGGACCCGCGTGCCACGCCGTCTCCGCACCGGAGCGACCGCGCCGCGAAGACCCCGGACGCGCCCGGCGGCTCCCGCGGAGCCAGCACCCCCAAGTCCGACAAGACCGACAAGCCCGGCTCGTCCGGCGGCGGCGGTTCGCAGGGTGATGACAGCGCGCCGACGGTCACCCCTGGTACCGACGAATCGGACAATTACCAGCAGTCCGCCGGGTCTTGGAGCCTGGTCGACACCGGCGCGCTCAGCAGTGGCGGACGTCACCGCGGCGAGAGTGCGGACGAAAGCGTGACAAACGGTCAGAATGCCCCCTCTTCCGGCCGCCACGCCGGCCGCGTGGCGGACACCTACACCGTGCGCGAGGGGGACACCCTGGCCTCCATCGCCGACTCCCTGGGCGTCCACGGCGGGTGGCACGCGCTCTACGACGGGAACAAGAGCGTCATCGGCGCCGACCCCAACCACATCACCGCCGGTCAGACCCTGGAAGTCGATACCGAAAACGGCGCAAAGTAGCGGCAGTTGACGCCCCGTTTCGCCGTGGATGTCCGATTCGGTGAAAGTGTGGGATGAGTCTCAGAAGCCCTGATCGTCTTTGAAATTCCGTCGATCACGTGTCTACGGTCAGGACCGCTCGTCACCACGAGCCCCGGCGGCCGCAACGCCGAATCCTGCCAGCGGTCGCCCGGGAACAGTCGTCGCGTCAAGCGCCGTAGGCAGGAGCGGGGGACCCAAGGTAAGTGCCGGGCCCGGCGGTTCACGCCGGTACCGGCTGGGGGTGAAGCCGCGCCTCGCGAAAGCGAGTGCGCGGCCGGGCAACTCAACCGGCCCGAACCCGACAGCTCACCTCGCAGGCGTCGGTGAGGGGATTGATCCATGCTGTTCTCCGGCAAGGGCAAGCACCGTCGTCCGTCCAAGGCCGTCCGCGCCATCACGCTCGCCGGTGTCACCGGCGCCGCCGTCGCCGCCCCGCTGATGGCGGCCGGCAACGCCTCCGCCGCCACCGCCTCCGAGTGGGACGCCGTCGCCCAGTGCGAGTCGGGCGGCAACTGGTCCATCAACACCGGCAACGGCTACTACGGCGGTCTGCAGTTCTCCGCCTCCACCTGGGCCGCGTACGGCGGCACCGCCTACGCCCCGCAGGCCAACCAGGCCAGCAAGGCGCAGCAGATAGCCGTCGCCGAGAAGGTCCTCGCCGCGCAGGGCAAGGGTGCCTGGCCGGTCTGCGGCACGGGCCTGTCGGGCGCCGCCTACAACGGCACCGCGCCCAGCACCTCCTCGGGCACCACCTCCTCGAAGAGCACCGCGCCCAGCACCACCACGCGCTCCGACCAGCAGGCCGCCTCCCGCTCCGCCGAGCGCACGGCCCCGTCCGCGAGCAAGACCGTCACCACCCCGACCGGCAAGAAGGTCAAGAAGGGCGACGGCGAGTACAAGGTCGTCAAGGGCGACACCCTCAGCTCCATCGCCGTCCAGCACCACGTCCAGGGCGGCTGGCAGAAGCTCTTCGAGCTGAACAAGGACATCGTCGAGGACGCGAACCTCATCTACCCGGGTCAGCAGCTGCACCTGAAGTAAGCGGCGGCAGTCCTCCGGCCCGCCCCCCGTCCCCACGGGCTCCCCGCCCCGGCGCGTGTTCCCCCGTACGCGCCGGGGCGGGGTCTTTTCTGCGTGCCCTCTGCACCCACCCTTTGTTCCGTTGGTGAACAATGGGTACCGTCTGCGTGTCCCTCCCCGTCCACGGGGCGGTCGGTCGGTGGCCGATCCGCCGGAGACGGTTAGGCTCTAGTCGCAAGGCACAGCCGTAAGGCAGCAAGCCCCGCACTTCCAGCGTCACATCCAAGAAGGAGATGCTCGTGCCGTCCATCGACGTCGTCGTAGCCCGGGAAATCCTGGACTCCCGAGGCAATCCCACGGTCGAGGTCGAGGTCGGCCTCGACGACGGCAGCACGGGTCGTGCCGCCGTCCCGTCCGGCGCCTCGACCGGCGCCTTCGAGGCCATCGAGCTGCGCGACGGTGACCCCAACCGCTACCAGGGCAAGGGCGTCGAGAAGGCCGTCCTCGCCGTCATCGAGCAGATCGGCCCGGAGCTGGTCGGCTACGACGCCACCGAGCAGCGCCTGATCGACCAGGCCATGTTCGACCTGGACGCCACGGACAACAAGGGCTCCCTCGGCGCCAACGCCATCCTCGGCGTCTCCCTCGCCGTCGCCCACGCCGCCTCCGAGGCCAGCGACCTCCCCCTCTTCCGCTACCTGGGCGGCCCCAACGCGCACCTGCTGCCGGTGCCGATGATGAACATCCTCAACGGCGGCTCGCACGCGGACTCCAACGTGGACATCCAGGAGTTCATGATCGCCCCGATCGGCGCGGAGTCCTTCTCCGAGGCCCTGCGCTGGGGCACCGAGGTCTACCACACGCTGAAGAAGGTCCTGAAGAGCAAGGGCCTGGCCACCGGCCTCGGCGACGAGGGCGGCTTCGCCCCGAACCTGGGCTCCAACCGCGAGGCCCTCGACCTCATCCTGGAAGCCATCAAGGAGGCCGGCTACGCCCCCGGCCAGCAGATCGCCCTCGCGCTCGACGTGGCCGCCTCCGAGTTCTACAAGGACGGCACGTACCTCTTCGAGGGCAAGGAGCGCTCCGCCGCCGAGATGACGGAGTACTACGAGGAGCTCGTCGCGGCCTACCCGCTCGTCTCCATCGAGGACCCGCTGTTCGAGGACGACTGGGCCGGCTGGAAGGTCATCACCGACCGTCTGGGCGACAAGGTCCAGCTCGTCGGTGACGACCTGTTCGTCACCAACCCCGAGCGCCTGGCCCGCGGCATCGAGGAGGGCACCGCCAACGCCCTGCTGGTCAAGGTGAACCAGATCGGCTCGCTGACCGAGACCCTGGACGCCGTCGAGCTGGCCCAGCGCAGCGGCTTCAAGTGCATGATGTCCCACCGCTCCGGCGAGACCGAGGACGTCACCATCGCCGACCTGGCCGTCGCCACCAACTGCGGCCAGATCAAGACCGGCGCCCCGGCCCGCTCCGAGCGCGTCGCCAAGTACAACCAGCTGCTGCGCATCGAGGAGATCCTCGACGACGCCGCGGTGTACGCGGGCCGCAGCGCGTTCCCGCGCTTCAAGGGCTGACGCAACCTGGGCTAAGTCTTAGCCAGTCATACGTACGTCCCCGTACCCGGTCCCGTACCGTGTCCGGGGACGTACGCACGTGTGAAGCGCAGGGCAAAGGGGAGGCGGGAGAGCCGCATGGCCGTGAAGGACCGGGACCGTTTCTCCACCGCGACCAGGCTGCGGCTGCTCGGCGAGCAGACGGCGGCCCGGGTCTACCGCTCCCAGACCAAGCGGCAGGCCCGCCGCTCCCGGCTCACCGGCCGGGCGGCGCTGCTCGCGCTGGTGCTGTGCTCGATGATCGTCGCGCTCGCCTACCCGATGCGGCAGTACGTCTCCCAGCGCGCGGAGATCGCCGACCTCCAGCGGCAGCAGGAGCAGGCCCGCAAGCGGGTCGAGCAGCTGCGCGACCTCAAGGCGCGCTGGCAGGACGACTCCTACGCCGAGCAGCAGATCCGGCGCCGGCTGCACTATGTGAAGCCCGGCGAGACCGGGTACGTGGTCGTCGACCCGGGCGCGGCCCGGCAGTCCCGCGCCGACCTCGGGGCCGCCCGCCGGCCCTGGTACGCGAACGTCTGGGACGGGGTCGACAAGTCCGACGCCTCCGACCAGTGAGCAGTAACGCCGGCCTTCGGCCGTAACCGACAGAAAGCTTCGAAGAGCAGTCATGGAAACGCCCCCGCCCCGCACTTCGCGCACCGAGCCCACAGACGCGGACGTCGAGGCCTTCAAGCAGCAGCTCGGCCGACCGCCGCGCGGCCTGCGGGCCATCGCGCACCGCTGCCCGTGCGGCCAGCCGGATGTCGTGGAGACCGCGCCGCGGCTGCCCGACGGCACGCCCTTCCCGACGCTGTACTACCTCACGTGCCCGAAGGCGTCCTCCGCCATCGGCACGCTGGAGGCGAACGGCGTGATGAAGGAGATGACCGAGCGGCTGCAGACGGACCCCGAGCTGGCCGCCGCCTACCGGGCCGCGCACGAGGACTACATCCGGCGCCGGGACGAGATCGAGGAGCTGAAGGGCTTCCCGAGCGCGGGCGGCATGCCGGACCGGGTCAAGTGCCTGCACGTCCTGGTGGCCCACTCGCTGGCCGCGGGACCCGGCGTGAACCCGCTCGGCGACGAGGCGCTCGCCATGCTGCCGGAGTGGTGGAGCAAGGGCGCGTGCGTGACGCTGGAGAACACCGAGGGGGACGAGAAGTGACGCGCGTCGCCGCCGTCGACTGCGGTACGAACTCCATCCGCCTGCTGGTCGCCGATGTGCACCCCGGCACCGGCGAACTCGTCGAGCTGGACCGCCGCATGACGATCGTGCGGCTCGGCCAGGGCGTCGACCGCACCGGCCGGCTCGCCCCCGAGGCGCTGGAGCGCACGTTCGCGGCCTGCCGTGAGTACGCGGCCGTGATCAAGGAGCTCGGTGCCGAGCGGCTGCGCTTCGTGGCCACCTCCGCCTCCCGCGACGCCGAGAACCGGGACGACTTCGTGCGCGGCGTGCTGGACATCCTCGGCGTGGAGCCGGAGGTCATCAGCGGGGACCAGGAGGCCGAGTTCTCCTTCACCGGCGCGACCAGGGAGCTGACGGGGCGAAAGGACCTCACCCGGCCCTATCTCGTCGTGGACATCGGCGGCGGCTCCACCGAGTTCGTCGTCGGTGACGACCACGTCCGGGCGGCGCGGTCGGTGGATGTCGGCTGCGTGCGGATGACGGAGCGTCACCTGGTGCGGGGCGGCGAGGTGTCCGACCCGCCCGCCGAGGAGCAGATCGCGGCCATGAGGGCCGACATCGAGGCCGCCCTGGACCTCGCGGAGCAGACGGTGCCGCTGCGCGAGGCGCACACGCTGGTGGGCCTGGCCGGCTCGGTCACCACCGTCTCCGCGATCGCCCAGGAACTGCCCGCGTACGACTCCGCCCGCATCCACCACTCCCGGATTTCCCGCGAACGCGTCCGGGAGATCACCGAGTGGCTGCTGCGCTCCACGCACGCCGAGCGCGCCGCGATCCCGTCGATGCACCCCGGCCGGGTCGACGTCATCGGCGCGGGCGCCCTGGTCCTGCTGGCGATCATGGAGCGGATCGGCGCCGAGGAGGTCGTCGTCAGCGAGCACGACATCCTCGACGGCATCGCCTGGTCCGTGGCGTGACTCTCTTTTGTTACTCATGGGTAGCCGTCTGCTGAGCAGGTCGGATAACGTTTGAGCGGTGGCGAGGGGCCCTTCGGGGCCCCTCCGCCGCAACCGCCCCGGAAAAGTTCGTGAAGTTCTTCACAAGGAATTCGGCCCGGCCGGGGCGCGGAAGGGTTCCCACCGGCCCTTCCGGGGGGCGAAGAGCCCTTTGAACATGTTCAGATGGAGGTCGCACGGCACCTTCGGATCGCGTGCCGACGGGGGTGTCGCGAACGGCTCACACACCCGCTCACCGCCGAGAGAGGCAGCTCACGCGGCATTGACAACGACTCCGGGGATGCTGCGGTTCCCCTCGGCCGTCATGATCTGCGTCACGCGGGCCGCGGAGTGTAGCACAGGGCCTGTCAGACCTTGTGAAGGGGCGCACGAGCGACCCCTCCGAGGCGGGTGGATACTCGATGGCATGAGCACCACGGAGCGTCCCAGGATCCTCGTAGTAGGCGGTGGGTACGTAGGCCTGTACGCAGCTCGGCGCATTCTCAAGAAGATGCGCTACGGAGAGGCGACCGTCACGGTCGTCGACCCCCGGTCGTACATGACCTACCAGCCCTTCCTCCCCGAAGCCGCCGCCGGCAACATCTCCCCTCGCCATGTCGTCGTGCCGCTGCGGCGCGTGCTGCCGAAGGCGGAGGTCCTCACCGGCCGGGTCACCACCATCGACCAGGACCGCAAGGTCGCCACGATCGCCCCGCTGGTGGGCGAGGCGTACGAGCTGCCCTTCGACTACCTCGTCATCGCGATGGGCGCGGTCTCCCGCACCTTCCCGATCCCCGGCCTCGCCGAGCAGGGCATCGGCATGAAGGGCATCGAGGAGTCCATCGGGCTGCGCAACCACGTCCTGGAGCAGCTCGACAAGGCCGACTCCACCAATGACGAGGAGATCCGCCGCAAGGCGCTCACCTTCGTCTTCATCGGCGGTGGCTTCGCGGGCGCGGAGACCATCGGCGAGGTCGAGGACATGGCCCGGGACGCGGCCAAGTACTACAAGAACGTGTCCCGCGAGGACATGCGCTTCATCCTCGTCGACGCCGCCGACAAGATCCTCCCCGAGGTCGGCCCCAAGCTCGGCCAGTACGGCAAGGAGCACCTGGAGGGCCGCGGCGTGGAGATCTACCTCTCCACCTCCATGGACTCCTGCGTCGACGGCCACGTCGTGCTGAAGAACGGCCTGGAGGTCGACTCCAACACGATCGTGTGGACCGCCGGCGTCAAGCCGAACCCGGCCCTCGCCCGCTTCGGCCTGCCGCTCGGCCCGCGCGGCCACGTCGACTGCGAGCCCACGCTCCAGGTCAAGGGCACGGACTACATCTGGGCCGCCGGTGACAACGCGCAGGTGCCGGACCTCGTCGGCCGCAAGGCGGGCAACGAGAACGCCTGGTGCCCGCCGAACGCCCAGCACGCGCTGCGCCAGGCCCGCGTCCTCGGCGACAACGTGGTCTCCGGTATGCGGGGCTTCCCGCAGAAGGAGTACGAGCACGCCAACAAGGGTGCGGTCGCCGGTCTCGGCCTGCACAAGGGCGTGGCGATGATCGTCATGGGCAAGATGAAGATCAAGCTCAAGGGCCGCCTCGCCTGGTACATGCACCGTGGCTACCACGGCATGGCGATGCCGACCTGGAACCGCAAGATCCGCGTCTTCGCCGACTGGACGCTCGGCATGTTCCTCAAGCGCGAGGTCGTCTCCCTGGGCGCCATGGAGAACCCGCGCGAGGAGTTCTACGAGGCCGCCAAGCCCGCGCCGGTCGCCGCCGCGAGCACGGCCGACAAGACCGGGGAGAAGGCCAAGGCCTCCTGACCCCACCGGTCGCCGACCGATCCGAAGGACCTCCTGCCATCCGTGGTGCGGGAGGTCCTTCGGCTTTTCCGGAAAAGACGCCCCGCGGGACTACTTTCCGTGGTCAACGGTGTTTACCTGGTAACCGGCATCCGGGATCGTCGTCTTGGAGGTGTGCGTCATGGCCGACGCCGCGTCGCGGCTGAGGAGTCTCGCCGAGCAGGTACTGGGAGTCCCGCTCCCGGTCCGACTGCGGGCCTGGGACGGCTCGCAGGCCGGGCCGCCGGACGCGCCGGCGCTCGTCGTGCGCAACCGCCGCGCCCTGCGCCGCATGCTGTTCAGGCCGGGCGAGCTGGGTCTCGCCCGCGCCTGGGTCTCCGGCGACCTGGGGATCGAGGGGGACCTGTACACCGCGCTGGACGCGATGGCGGGCCTGGTGTGGGAGCGCGGGGAGGACGCCCGCGGTCTGGTCGAGTCCCTGCGCGATCCCGCCGTACGGGCCGCCGTCCGCGAGCTGCTGAAGCTGGCGGGGCCGCCGGTCCCGCCCGCCCCGCCGCGCGAGGAGGTCCGCAGGCCGCGCCGGAACCTGCACACCCGGCACACCGACAAGCGGGCCATCAGCCACCACTACGACGTCGGCAACGACTTCTACGAGCTCGTCCTCGGCCCGTCCATGGTCTATTCCTGCGCTTACTGGGAGGACGGCGGGACGCTGGAGAGCGCCCAGCGCGACAAGCTCCAACTCGTCTGCCGCAAACTCGGCCTGACGCCGGGCCGGCGGCTGCTGGACGTCGGCTGCGGCTGGGGCTCGATGGCCATCCACGCGGCCCGCGAGCACGGTGTGAGCGTCGTCGGGGTCACCCTGTCGCAGGAGCAGGCGGCGTACGCCCGTAAGCGCGTCGCCGACGAGGGGCTGACCGACCGGGTGGAGATCCGGGTCCAGGACTACCGGGACGTCAAGGACGGCCCCTTCGACGCGATCTCCTCCATCGGCATGGCCGAGCACGTCGGCGCCGAACGCTATCTGGAGTACGCCCGCCGGCTGTACGGCCTGCTGAAGCCCGGCGGGCGGCTGCTGAACCACCAGATCGCCCGCCGCCCGCAGCACGACGAATCGTCGTACCGCGTGGACGAGTTCATCGACGCCTACGTCTTCCCGGACGGCGAACTGGCCCCGATCGGCGGCACCGTCACCCAGTTGGAGCGCGCCGGGTTCGAGGTGCGGGACGTGGAGTCCATCCGCGAGCACTACGCCCGCACCCTGCGCCGCTGGGTGGCCAACCTGGAGGCCGACTGGGACCACGCGGTCAGCCTCACCAGCCCCGGCCGCGCCCGCGTCTGGCTGCTGTACATGGCCGCCTCGGCGCTCGCCTTCGAACGCAACCGGATCGGCGTCAACCAGGTCCTGGCGGTCCGCACCCGGGAGTCCGGCGCCTCCGGCCTGCCGCTGCGCCCGCGCACCTGGCACGGCTGACCCGGGCTGCCCGGCCGGCACGGCGAGGGCCCCCGCTCCGCGACCGGAACGGGGGCCCTGACGCGCCGTACGGCTACTCGGCCTTGATGGCCGCCAGCATGTTCAGCCGGGCCGCGCGCCGGGCCGGCCACAGGGCGGCCAGCACCCCGACCAGGCCCGCCAGCAGCAGGAAGACCGCCATCCGCCCCCAGGGCAGGACCAGCTCGTACGTCGGTATCTTCGTGCCCAGCAGCTCACCGGCCGCCCAGCCGAAGAACACCCCCAGACCGATGCCGAGCACCCCGCCGAACAGGGAGATCACCAGGGACTCCAGGCGGACCATCCGCTTGACCGCCCTGCGGTCCAGGCCGATCGCGCGGAGCATGCCGATCTCCTGGGAGCGCTCGAAGACCGACATGGCAAGGGTGTTGATGACCCCGAGGACCGCGACGATCACCGCCATGCCGAGCAGGCCGTAGAGCATGTTCAGCATCAGCGTGAACATCTTCGCGATGGCGTTGGAGATGTCCTGCTTGTCCTGGATCTTGATGGCCGGGTTGGAGTCGAGGGCCTTGACCAGCTTGTCCTTGGTGGCGCTGGAGGCGCCGCCCGCGGTCCTGACCATGACGTCGCTGTCGGCCGGGTGGGTCAGGTGCGGGGTGAGGGCCTTGTTGTCGACCAGGATCTCCTTGAACATCTCGTTGCCCCGGTACACACCGGCGACCGTCAGCTTCTGCCGCTTGCCGTCCTCGTAGCGCACGGTGAAGACCGACCCGGCCTTCCAGCCGTGCGACGTGGCCGTGTCCTCGTCCACGGCGACCCGGGAGCCGCTCACCTCGAAGGTGCCCTGCTCGGTCTCCAGATGGGTCAGCGCGCCGATCGCGGAGCCGTTGACGCCGGTCAGCACCTCGTTGGAGCCGTCGATGCGGGAGACGGCACGGCGCACGGGGCTGCTGGCGGTCACGCCGTCGGTCGCGGCGAGCTTCTTCGCCACGTCAGGGGAGAGCGAGTCGCCGTTGGCCATGGAGACGACGTAGTCCGCGCGCAGCGACGAGCTGGCCATCTTGTCGATCGCCGTCTGCAGGCTGCCCGCCATCACCGTCATGCCGGTGATCAGGGTCAGGCCGATCATCAGCGCGGAGGCGGTGGCCGCCGTACGGCGCGGGTTGCGCACCGAGTTCTGGCGGGCCAGCTTGCCCGAGACGCCGAAGGCCCGCATGACCGGGGCGGCGGCCGCGATCAGCGGCCGGGACAGCAGCGGGGTCAGGATGAACACGCCGATGATCAGCAGGACGGCACCGATGCCCATCGGACCCTGCGCGGAGTCGGCGTCCATCGAGGTGGCCGCGAGGACCACCGCGACACCGGCCGCCGCGAACAGCGCGCCGAGGGTGTTGCGCAGCACCAGCGACTTGGCCGTCGCCTTGGCGTGCACGCTGCTCATCGCCGCCACCGGCGGGATCTTCGCGGCGCGGCGGCCGGGCAGCCAGGCGGCCAGCATGGTGATGAGGATGCCGACCGCGAGGGCGGCCACCACGGTGCCGGGGCTGATCACCAGCGGCCCGTCGGGCACGCTCGCGCCGAAGGAGCCCAGCAGGGAGCGCAGGCCCGCGCCGATGCCGATACCGGCGGCGAGCCCCGCCACGCCGGCGACCGCGCCGACCGCGAACGCCTCGATGAGCACCGAGCGGGTCACCTGGCGGCGGGAGGCGCCGACCGCGCGCAGCAGGGCCAGTTCCCGGGTGCGCTGGGCCACCAGCATGGTGAAGGTGTTGGCGATGATGAACGTGCCGACGAACAGCGCGATACCGGCGAACACCAGCAGGCTCTGCTTCAGGCTGCTCATCGAGTCCGCGATCTGCTTCGCCTGGTCGTCGGCGAGCTGCTTGCCGGTGGTGGTCTCCACCAGGTGGGACGGCAGGGCCTTGTCCAGTTCGGCCTTGAGCGCGGACTGGCTGGTGCCGGGGGCGGCCCTGACGTCGATCTCGTCGTACGTGCCCTTCTTGCCGAAGAGCTTCTGTGCCGTCGGCGTGTCGAACAGGGCGAGGCTGCCGCCCGCGGCGACGTTGCCGTCGTCGGTGGTGAAGATGCCGGCCAGGGTCGGGGTGAGGACCGGGCCGTCCACCGACAGGCGCACGGTGTCGCCGACCTGGTAGCCGGCGCGCTTCGCGGTCCCGGAGTCGAGCAGCACCTCGCCCTTGCCGTGCGGGGCGTGGCCGCTGACCAGCGGGTAGCGGGCGTCCTCGGTGCCCCAGTAGTTGCCGCCGGCGGACTGCCAGTCGCCGCCGGCCAGCTTGCCGTCCTGGTCGGCGACGGCGGTGAAGCCGCTGACGACACCGGTCGCGGAGGCGGCGCCCGGGACCTTGCCGGCCTTGTCCAGCATGGCCCGGGTCAGGTCGGCCGTCCGGCCGACCTGGTCGCCCCGGGACTCCTGGTACGCGGGCTTTACGGCGACGTCGACCTGGTCGAAGCCCTTCGCGGAGCTCTTCTGGTAGGCGTCGGAGATGGTGTTGGTGAAGACGAGCGTCCCGGAGACGAAGGCCACGCCGAGCATGACGGCGAGCACGGTCATCAGCAGCCGGGCCTTGTGCGCGAGGACGTTGCGCAGGGCGGTGCGGAACATCAGGAGGTACGGCCCTTCGCGTCGAACTGCTTCATCAGGTCGAGGACGGAGTCGGCCGTGGGCGCGTACATCTCGTCGACGATCCGGCCGTCCGCGAGGAAGACGACGCGGTCGGCGTAGGCGGCGGCGACCGGGTCGTGGGTCACCATGACGACGGTCTGGCCCAGTTCGCGCACGGAGTTGCGCAGGAAGCCGAGCACCTCGGCGCCGGAGCGCGAGTCGAGGTTCCCGGTCGGCTCGTCACCGAAGATGATGTCGGGCCGGGAGGCGAGGGCACGGGCGACGGCCACGCGCTGCTGCTGGCCGCCGGAGAGCTGCGCGGGCCGGTGGCTGAGCCGCCCGGACAGGCCGACCATGGAGATCACCTGGTCCAGCCAGGCCTTGTCCGGCTTCCGTCCGGCGATGTCCATCGGCAGGGTGATGTTCTCCAGCGCCGTCAGCGTCGGCAGCAGGTTGAACGCCTGGAAGATGAAGCCGATCTTGTCCCGGCGGAGCTTGGTGAGCTGCTTGTCCTTCAGGGAGCCCAGCTCGGTGTCGCCGATGCGCACGGAGCCGGAGGAGAAGGTGTCGAGGCCGGCCACGCAGTGCATCAGCGTGGACTTGCCGGAGCCGGACGGGCCCATGATCGCGGTGAACTCGGCCTGCCGGAAGTCGACGGAGACCCGGTCCAGGGCGACCACCCGGGTCTCACCCTGCCCGTAGATCTTCGACAGCTCCGTGGCGCGTGCGGCCACGGCGGTGGTCCGGCCGGCGGTGGGTGTGGTGGTCACTGGGACGGTGCTCCTGTCGGGACGACGTGTGTTCCATGGGGACCGTTCCATCGTCCCGGTGCCGGGGGCCCGTGTAGTCAGTCGCTGTTCCGGTTCCGGAGGGCGACTCGGGGCGGACGGGCGGACGCCGTGTCATACCTGGGGAGGACGGCCGACCCTGAGAAGGGGCGCCGTCGAACCGGCGTCGAACCGGTGTCGAACGATGTCGAGAACGGGTGGAACACCCTCGTCGGGACGGTGAAATTCCGTCATTCCACGTACGGCCGCAGCGCCGTCACTGCACGCTGTTGGCAAGTGCGGATGGCCCGTTCCGCGGGCTGATGCCCCCTCAGACGTCAATAAAATAAGACAACATCGGTCCGCCCGTCCGCTGTTCGGGGGACGCGTCCCGATAGGGTCGAACCTCGAAGCGGCCCCCAATGGCCTGCCCGGATGGTGGAATGCAGACACGGCGAGCTTAAACCTCGCTGCCCCTTCGCGGGCGTGCCGGTTCGAGTCCGGCTCCGGGCACCACCCGCGCCCCCGCGCCAGGGGCCCCGGCACCGCATCGGTTAGGTCGCAGGTTCGTCAGGGAATGCGATCAGCCGTGGCCGGGAATCACCGGCCGACGTAGCGTGTTGCGCAGCACGGCAGGGGAAAGATCCTCCTCAGGTATCATGGTCGGTCCTTTGCCAATCCATTACTCTTGAGCCAAGGCTGCGCACGGCAGTCATGGAGGAGTGCAATGAGGAGCAGTAACCCGGTCTTCTCGCGACGGGGGTTCAGCCGCGACAACGGCTACGCCGGCTTCAACACCGCACCGCAGGCCGGGTACGCACAGGGCAACCCGTACGCGCAGAACCCCTACGCCCAGAACCCGTACGCCCAGCCGGGTGTCCCGTACGGCACCCCGCCGCAGGCGCCCGCCACCACCGGCCGGATGACCATGGACGACGTCGTCGTCCGCTCGGCCCTCACGCTCGGCGTCGTCGCCGTCGGCGCCGTCCTCGCCTGGACGCTGCTGCCGGTCACGGCGGCCGGCCTCGGCCTCGCCTTCGGCTCCGCGCTGGTCGCGGCGGTCCTGGCGCTGGTGCAGAGCTTCAAGCGCACCCCCTCACCCGCGCTGATCCTCGGGTACGCCGCCTTCGAGGGCGTCTTCCTCGGCGTCATCAGCGAGATCTACAACAGCCGCTGGCAGGGCGCGCCCTTCCAGGCGGTGCTCGGCACCATGGCGGTCGCGGGCGCGACCCTGCTGGTCTACAAGGCCGGCTGGATCCGCGTCACCGCCCGCTACGCCCGCATCGGCCTCGCCATCGGCACGGCCTTCGTGGTGGTCATGGCCGTCAACCTGCTCCTGGTCGCCACCGGCGTCGCCGAGCACGGCGGGCTGCGCAGCATGGGCCCCCTGGGCGCGCTCGTCGGCATCGTCGCGATCCTGCTCGGCGCCTTCTACCTGACGCTCGACTTCAAGCAGATCGAGGACGGCATCGCCTACGGCGCCCCGCGCAACGAGTCCTGGCTGGCCGCCTTCGGCCTCACCATGGCCCTGGTGTGGATCTACGTGGAGATGCTCCGGCTGGTGGCGATCTTCACCAACAACGACTAGCGCGAGCGGCGCATGCGCCGGTCGTGAGCAAGGGCCCCGGGGTTTCCGCCCCGGGGCCCTCTGCCGTCTAGAGCAGCTTGCGCGCTGCCCTCCTCAGGTCGTACTCGTGGACGATCGCCTTCGCGTGGCCGTACGCGAGGTCGTACTCGTGCCGGAGCCAGCTGACCTTCTCCTCGAAGCGGAACAGGGCGGGGCCTTCTTCTACGGCGCGCAGCCAGTCGGAGACTTCACGACCGGTGCAGTGGGGGATGCGGGCGAGCAGATTGCGGTGGGTCTCCTCGGAGAAGAGTTGGGACATCGGCGCCTCCGAACGCAAAGGGGATGTAAGCCGGTCCTTCACGTCACCGTGCCTGAGCGTTCGCGTATTGGCAACAGTGCGGCACGTTACGCTCGGCGGGTGGTTGATACGACGCCCTTGACCCGAGCAGTGGATCATTTCGCCGACCGGTTGCGGGCCGCTCCGCAGAGCCGGCTGCAACGCGGCGCCGCCGGTGAGGCCTTGGCCGTGGCGAGGGAGCTCTCCCGGCGGGCTCAGTTGCTGGAAGAGCCTGCTGCGGAGCCTCGGGAGATGCCGGACGCGGGGATGTTCGCGGCGGCTGACCAGCTTCTCGTCGCCGCGCATGACTTGGCGCTGGTGCTGCGGAGCGACGACGAAGTCGCGGAAGCGGTGCGGGTGGTCGAGGAGGCGCGGGAGAGGGCGGGGGTCTGAGGAGCGCCGGCGGGCGCGGGCCGTTGGTGGTTGCTCGCGCCCACGCGGCGGAGCCCTATACCGGCGCGGCCCCGCCGTCCAGGGGCGCGCTGCCCTCGGCGGTGTCTCAAAGTGAGGCGATGACCCTGTCGGCCAGGATGTAGACCATGTCCTCGCCGCAGGCGAAGGTGAGGGTGTAGGCGCCGGAGACGCCCGAGCCGCCCAGCAGATAGGGGGCCTCGCCCGCGTTCACCGCCGCCGCCAGGCGTGCGGCGGTCTCGCGGTGGCCCGGGGTCATGCACAGTGTGGTGCCGTCGGCGAAGACGTAGACGTCGAGGGTGCCGAGCGGACCCGGGCGGACGTCGGAGAGCTCGACGCGGTCCGCGGCCAGCTGCTCCAGCGTGGCCGCCGTGCGCTCGTGGTCGTTCACCGCCGGCGACTGCACCGGGACGAAGTCGGGGTGCGAGGGGTGGCGTCGGCGGGCCGCGGCCAGCTCCGGGGACTCCCCGGCGAACTCGTCGGTCTCGGTGGTCGGCTCGGAGACCGGCTCCAGGCCCACGAAGTCGGTCTGCCGGGGCAGGAACAGGTCGGCGTCGGGCAGGCCGAGCAGCGGCGGGGTGTCGGCGGCGTCCCGGGCCTCCTGCGCGGCCCAGAAGGCGCGCGCCTCGGCCAGCTCCCGCTCCCGCTCCTCGGCGAGCGCCTCGGCCACGGCAGCGCGTATCTGGTCGGCGTCGGAGCCGCTGCGGGCGTGCGGCAGCAGCGCGCGCATGGCGGCTGACTGGTTCTCCGCGAGCTGGGCCTGCAGCTCACCGAGCTGGCGGCGCAGCTTCAGAACGGTCCGCAGGACGGCGACGCCCACGGCGCCCGTGGCGGCCGTGGTGAGCAGCAGGGCGATCGGCATGGCGCTCACTGACAGACTCCCGGTTCAAAGTCGACCCCCGACTTCCTACATCAGCTTGAAGGGCGGACTATCCAGCTGTCAGTGCGTAACGTCACGAAACGGACAGGACTTTGGATTCACGCCGGGGCTGCACACCGTGCTGACCCGCTCTGACCTGCACCGATGTGTCCGGCGAGCGAGATAGGTCACAT
The DNA here is from genome assembly GCF_040297165.1 of Streptomyces sp. NPDC001851. NCBI lineage: Bacteria > Bacillati > Actinomycetota > Actinomycetes > Kitasatosporales > Streptomycetaceae > Streptomyces > Streptomyces sp. NPDC001851. The sequence continues at coordinate 116,454 of NZ_JBEOYR010000018.1, forward strand.
CCTGGGGGAGATTGGATCACGGAAAGGCCCAGAACCTTGGAGTCTCCTCGGTTCCGGGCCGGTTCCTGACGCGGGGTGTCCGCTCCGCTGCGGACGGTGCGTCAGCTGAGGCGCTCGATGACCATCGCCATGCCCTGGCCGCCGCCGACGCACATGGTCTCCAGGCCGAACTGCTTGTCGTGCCACTGCAGCGAGTTGATGAGCGTGCCGGTGATCCGGGCGCCCGTCATGCCGAAGGGGTGGCCGACGGCGATGGCGCCGCCGTTGACGTTCAGCCGGTCGAGGTCGATGCCGAGCTCGCGGTACGAGGGGATCACCTGGGCGGCGAAGGCCTCGTTGATCTCGACCAGGTCGATGTCGTCGATGGTCAGGCCGGCGCGGCGCAGCGCCTGCTTGCTCGCCTCGACCGGGCCGAGGCCCATGATCTCGGGGGAGAGGCCGGAGACACCGGTGGACACGATCCGGGCCAGCGGGGTCAGGCCCAGCTCCCGGGCCTTGGTGTCGGACATGATGACGACGGCCGCGGCGCCGTCGTTGAGCGGGCAGCAGTTGCCGGCGGTGACGAGCCCGTCCGGGCGGAAGACCGGCTTCAGGCCGGCGACGCCCTCCAGGGTGACGCCGGGGCGGGGGCCGTCGTCCTTGCTGACGACCGTGCCGTCGGGAAGCGTGACCGGGGTGATCTCGCGCTCCCAGAAGCCGTTCTTGATGGCCTGCTCGGCGAGATTCTGCGAGCGGACGCCGAACTCGTCCATCTCCTGGCGGGTGATGCCCTTGGCGCGGGCCAGGTTCTCGGCGGTCTGGCCCATCGCGATGTACGGGTCGGGCAGCAGGCCGTCCTCGCGCGGGTCGTGCCAGGTCGTGCCCTCCTGCTGGGCGACGGCCTCGGTACGGGCCTCGGCCTCGGCGAACAGCGGGTTGTGCGTGTCCGGCAGGCCGTCGGAGCTGCCCTTGACGTAACGGGAGACCGTCTCGACACCGGCCGAGATGAAGACGTCGCCCTCGCCGGCCTTGATGGCGTGCAGGGCCATGCGGGAGGTCTGCAGGGAGGAGGAGCAGTAGCGGGTGATCGTGCAGCCCGGCAGGTGGTCCATGCCCATCTGCACGGCGACGATCCGGCCGAGGTTGTGGCCCTGCTCGCCGCCGGGGAGGCCGCAGCCGAGCATCAGGTCGTCGATGTCCCTGGGGTCCAGCTCGGGGATCTTGGCGAGCGCGGCCTGGATGATCGTGGCGGTCAGGTCGTCGGGACGCAGGTCCTTCAGGGAGCCCTTGCCTGCGCGGCCGATGGGGGAGCGGGCGGTCGAGACGATGACGGCTTCGGGCATCACGGGCTCCAGGTGAACGAGGTAGGTCGAGCGAGGGCCGGTTGGGAAGTTACCGCTCCGTATGGTCCAGGTCACCGGTATCGCGGTGTGACACTGACCGCAATTTACTAAGCGCTTGCTTGCCTGTGCCCGGCCGTCACACCGACGGCCTTGCCGGCTCCGCCTCGGGTACCCGCCGGCGGCGGCGGCGTTTCAGCAGCGCCCACGGTCCGCGCGGGCCCGTGGGCATGGCGGCGGTCACCTCGGTGCCCGCCTCCGACGCCGCCTCGGCGGCAGCGCGGGCGACCGGCAGGAACCCCTCGCGCCGCGACACGTCCGGCCGTTCCTCCTCCGCCGGCCACAGACCCAGCGCCGCGCACACCGTGGGCAGCACGGCCATGGCGGCGGTCGCGTACCCCTCGGCCGACGGGTGGTAGTTGTCGGGGCCGAACAGCTCCCGCGGATTCGCCTCGAACTCGGGGCCGAGCAGGTCGCCCAGGGACACCGTCCGGCCCCCCTGCTCCACCACCCCGATCGTCTGCGCCGCCGCCAGCTGCCGGGAGGCCCGCCGGGCCAGCCAGCGCAGCGGCTGCTGCACCGGCTCGATGGTGCCGAGGTCGGGACACGTGCCGACCACCACCTCCGCACCGGCCGTCCGCAGCCGTCGTACCGCCGTCGACAGGTGCCGTACCGAACGGGTCGGCGGCATCCGGTGCGTCACGTCGTTCGCGCCGATCATGATCACGCAGATGTCCGGGACGGGGGACGAGGAGGACAGGACCAGGGCGACCTGGCGGTCCAGGTCGTCGGACTGGGCGCCCGGCAGGGCCACGTTGCGGAGCTCGACCGGGCGTTCCGCCACCGCCGCGAGCCCCGAGGCCAGCAGCGCGCCCGGTGTCTGGCCCGACCGGTGCACGCCCTGCCCGGCCGCCGTGGAGTCACCGAGCATGGTCAGGCGGAGAGGCGGTTCTCCGGGGACGTCGTACGCGTGGCCGTACACACCGTCGGCCACCGGGACCCGGCCGCCGCCGCCGTTGCCCACATGGCGCCGCGCCAGACGGACCTCCGCCAGCAGCAGACCGACGGCGGCCGCGCCGATCAGCCCGGCCCCGCCACCGCCGTACGCCGCTCCGGCCGCGATGCGGCGGGCCACTCTCGCCCTCGACATGCTCGTCATGCGTCGCCGCCACCTCCTCATAGCCGTACATCCACTCCTTGCCCCGTACTGACCGTGTGTCAATCTCAACGGGGAGTGAACGACCGCCACGGCCACACAGCTGGCCTTAGGCTGGCGACACCACTACGAACACTTCTTTTGCAGCGACCGGAGACAACGGTGCGATTCCACGACTCGATGATCAGCCTCGTCGGCGATACCCCGCTGGTGCGGCTCAACAACGTGACCAAGGGCATCCAGGCCACCGTCCTGGCCAAGGTGGAGTACTTCAACCCGGGCGGCTCCGTGAAGGACCGCATCGCCCTGCGCATGATCGAGGCCGCCGAGGAGAGCGGGGAACTGAAGCCGGGCGGCACGATCGTCGAGCCGACCAGTGGCAACACCGGTGTGGGGCTGGCGATCGTCGCCCAGCAGAAGGGCTACAAGTGCATCTTCGTCTGCCCTGACAAGGTCTCCACCGACAAGATCAACGTGCTGCGCGCGTACGGCGCCGAAGTGGTCGTCTGCCCGACCGCCGTGGCGCCCGAGCACCCGGACTCCTACTACAACGTCTCCGACCGGCTCGTCCGGGAGACCCCGGGTGCCTGGAAGCCGGACCAGTACTCCAACCCCAACAACCCGCTCTCGCACTACCACTCGACCGGCCCCGAGCTGTGGGAGCAGACCGAGGGGAAGATCACCCACTTCGTGGCGGGCGTCGGCACCGGCGGCACCATCTCCGGCACCGGCCGCTATCTGAAGGATGCCAGCGACGGCAGGGTCCAGGTCATCGGCGCCGACCCCGAGGGCTCGGTGTACTCCGGCGGCTCCGGGCGGCCGTACCTGATCGAGGGCGTCGGTGAGGACTTCTGGCCGACCGCCTACGACCGCACCGTCGCCGACGAGATCGTCGCCGTGTCCGACAAGGACGCCTTCCAGATGACCCGCCGCCTCGCCAAGGAGGAGGGCCTGCTCGTCGGCGGCTCCTGCGGCATGGCCGTCGTCGCCGCCCTGCGGGTCGCCGAGCGGCTCGGCCCGGACGACGTCGTGGTCGTCCTGCTGCCGGACAGCGGCCGCGGGTACCTGTCGAAGATCTTCAACGACGAGTGGATGGCCGACTACGGCTTCCTGGAGGACGAGGGCCCGAGCGCCCGCGTCGCCGACGTCCTGAACGACAAGGCGGGCGGCATCATCCCCTCCCTCGTGCACATGCACCCGGAGGAGACCGTCGGCCAGGCCATCGAGGTGCTGCGTGAGTACGGCGTCTCGCAGATGCCGGTCGTCAAGCCGGGCGCCGGTCACCCGGACGTGATGGCCGCCGAGGTCGTCGGGTCGGTCGTGGAGCGGGAGTTGCTGGACGCGCTCTTCAGCAAGCGCGCCTCCCTCGACGACCCGCTGGAGAAGCACATGTCCGCCCCGCTGCCCCAGGTCGGCTCCGGTGAGCCGGTCGGCGACCTGATGTCCGTGCTCGGCTCGGCCGACGCGGCGATCGTCCTGGTCGAGGGCAAGCCGACCGGCGTGGTCAGCCGGCAGGATCTGCTGGCCTTCCTGGCCAAGGGCGGCAACAAGTAGCCGACCCGGGTAAGGGCCAGGGGTTCGCGGAAGCGGTACAAGCGTGTCATGTGCGCGCAGCACCCGCTTAACACGCGTCCGGCACAGTCGTGGGTGTCGGCAGGGAGGGAGCGGCTCCCCTCCCCGGCCGGCACCGAACGGCGCCAGGGACCTCCGGAGCGGCTCCCGGACCTCCATGGACGCCACGGACGCGGAGCCCGGCCCTGACCCGGCCCGTGTCCCTCGCGGGGACCGCCGTCGTCCCGCCCCCCGGCAACGGGGGTGCGGCGGTCCCCGCGCAACCTCTTCCCGCGGGGCTCAGCGCGCCGTACCGGATTCCCGACTGCCCGGCAGAGCGAGGCGCTCCGCCGTCTTCGAGGACCGGTCAGTCCCCGGACGAGGTGTGCCGCCGCCCGGTGAACAGCTCCGGGTTGGTGCGCACCGCCTGGGCGACGTTGACGCCGACGATGCCGGCCCAGGTGGCCAGCGTCCCGGCCGTCCCCGCGATGCCGCCGCCGACGGCGGTCAGCGGGATCGCCAGGACCAGCGAGATGACGGCGAACCCGAACCGCTCCGGCCAGGTGTCGGCGGCCTTCGGGCGCCGCGCGCCGCGCGTGCTCTCCATCCGCTGCTCGGCCAGGTGCCGCCGCACCCGGCGGTCCACCGCGTCGTCGATCCGCTGCTCGACCTTCTCCAGGAAGGAGTCGACCAGCGCGGAGTCGTAGTCGGCGCCCAGGTCCGTGCGGGCCCGGACGGTGGCGTCGAGTTCCTTGCGCAGGTCCGCGTCCTTCTTCAGGCTCGCGTCCGGCGAGTCCAGTGTGCTCATGGGCCCGAGCCTACGGAGCGATCACTCCCGCCGCACTGGGGACAACCCCCCTCTTCGCGCCGGGCCGCGGGCCCCTTGCCTGGCTGTATAGGGTCATGCAGAGTTCTTGGTGGCTGAATAGGTTTCGGTGGTCGCAGGGCAGGATCGGATCTGGAGGGGAAGCGCGTCATGAGCGTGGACAGGATTACCGGTGTGGCCTCCGGCGACATGGCTTCCGAGGGCGCGACCGACAGCCCCGCCAACCGCCTGCAGGCGCTCTTCGAAGGGCACCGGCTCACCCCGACCCAGCGCCGGATCGCGCACAGCATGGTGCGGCGGGCCGCCGACGTGCCCTTCCTGTCCAGCGTGGAGCTGGCCGAACTGGCCGGGGTCAGCCAGCCGTCGGTGACCCGGTTCGCCGTCGCGCTCGGCTTCGACGGCTATCCGGCGCTGCGCAAGCACCTGCGTGAGGTCGTCCCGGCCGAACCGGCCGCCGAGGGGGGCTCCTTCAACGAGTACCAGCAGGCCGTCGAGGCCGAGATCGAGAATCTGAGGCACCTGGCCGCCCTGCTCGCCGACCCCCGCCCGGTGCAGAAGGCCGGCCGGATCCTGGCCGCCTCGCGTCCGCTGCCGGTGCTCGGCCTGCGCGCCGCCGCCTCCCAGGCGTACGGCTTCGCCTACTTCGCCGCCAAGGTGCACCCGGACGTCCGGCTGCTCAACGAGGGCGGCACGATGATCCAGGACCGCATCGACGCGGCCGTCCGCGCCGGCGCCTCCGCACTGCTGTGCTTCGCGCTGCCCCGGCACCCGCGGGAGGTCGTCGACACCCTCGCCTACGCCAGGGACGCGGGCCTGACGACCGTCACGGTCGCCGACTCCGCGTTCGCCCCGGTCGCCAAGCACTCCGATCTGCTGCTGCCCGCCGCCGTCGGCACCGGGCTCGCCTTCGACACCGCGTGCGCGCCGATGCTGCTCGGGCGGGTGCTGCTGGAGGCCGTCTGCGACGACCTGCCCGAGGCGCAGGCCCGGCTGGAGGAGTTCGACGCGAAGGCGGCGGCCCGGGGTCTGTTCGTGGAGTGACCGGCCGCCTTCCGCGTGTGTTCTCAGATTCGTCTCACGTTCTGCCACTAGGTTCCCCACGAGCTTTGTTCGCGGACACGTGACACGGGAGGCTGACGTGGCGCGCGGAGGACAGGGGCTGGCCCGGGTGGCCGTCGTCGTACGGGCGGGGGCCGCACCGCTGTGGTGGTCGGGGGTGTTCGCCGCCGGGATCGGTGTGCTGCCGCAGGGGGTGACCGGGCGCAGGACCGGGGTGCTCGCCGGGGCCGTGCTGTTCCTGGCGGGCGCGGCCGTCATGGCGCTGGTACGACGCCGGCGGTACGGCGCCCTCGCGCGCGGTGCGGCCCGCGCGGGCAAGTACGACGTGCTGCAGGACCGCGCGGTGACCGTGCGCAACTGGCGCCGGGGGCACCGCTGGTGGCTGCTGTCGGCCTGGGCCGCCGCGCTCGGCTCCGCCCTCGCCGTGCCCGCGGCCGGCGGCATGCTGCTGGCCGGGCTCGGCACCGGGCTGTGGCTCAAGGCCGCCTGGATCGGGCGGCGGGAGCGGGACGCGGAGACGCTGCTGTGGGTCCGGGTCGACTGGCTCGACCGGCGCGGCGGAGGCCCGGCGGGCAAGGCCGTGAAGGGGCTGCGCGGTACGGGCATCGCGGCCGGCGACGCGGCCCCGGGCGGGGCCCGCCGCCGTACCGCGGCCCTCGTCTGACTAGACCTCCAGCTCCTCCTCGATCCTCTTCAGCTGGTGCCGGGCCATCGCCAGGTTGGCCCGGGAGGAGTCGAGGACCAGGTAGAGGAACAGGCCGTTGCCGCCGCGGCTCTTGAGCAGGCGGATCAGGTGGTACTGGTCCGTCAGCGTGATCAGGACGTCCTCGATCTCGGCCTTGAGGCCCAGCATCTCCATGGTGCGCATCTTGGCGCGGATCACGTCGGTGTTGCCCGCCGCGGCCACGTTCAGGTCGAAGGTCTTGCTGCCGCCCATCGTGCCCAGCGCCATCCCGCTGGTGTAGTCGACGAGCGCGACGCCGGTGGCGCCCTCGATGGAGGTGAGGGCTTCCTTCAGCGCGGTCTCGGTGTTGGCCATGGTGGTCCTTTCGGAGCGGTCGGGTGGTTCGGGTGTCTCAGCCGTCGGTCGCGGTGCGCGCGTCGGCGCTCGGGGCGGGGGGCGTGCGGGGCGTGCGGACAGGGGGCGGGGGTGCGGTGCCGACGGCGCCCAGGGGCCGCGCGGGCCGGCGGGCCTCCCGGGCGGCGGCCTCGGCGGCGTCCAGCAGCTCCCCGATGCGGGCGCCGGACCGCCGGCCCTCCAGGTGCAGCCGGCCCACGTTGACCCGGCCTTCGGCGAGCAGGGTCAGTACGGCGGTGCGGCCGGCCGCATAGCTGGCGATGTAGCCGCGCTCGCCGCGCACCAGCAGTTCCCGGAAGCCGCCGTTGCCGGTGGCGTCGCTGATCCGCACGGCGACGCCGAGCGCGGCGGCGGTGAGCGCGGACAGGCCCTCCGGGTCGATCCCGGGAGTGTCGTGGGCGACGACGAGTCCGTCGACGCCTGCCGCCAGGGCGCCGGTGAGCTGCGGCACCCGGGTGCGCAGCCGGTGCAGCTCGTCCAGGACGGCCCGGAGGTCCTCCTCGGACACCATCAGCTCTCTCCTCTCGGCGGGGCGGTGCCGTTCAAAGCGCCTCCAGCGCATCCCTGAGCCTCTTCAGCAGCGCGATGTCGGGGTCGGTGACCGGGGGTGGGGGCGGCGGGGCGGGTTCCGTGGCGGCGGGTGCCAGTGGGGCGATCTGCCCGGCCGCCGCGAGCCGGCGTACGTCGACCAGCGTGTGGAAGGCCTGCCGGCCCAGGTTCCGGGCGATCGCGGTGGCCGTGCGGATACCGTCCACCCGATCCAGGACCGCCCGCTGCCGGGGGGTGACGGGCGCGGTGGCGGCCGGATGGGCGGGGTCCGCGCGGATCAGCGGGGCGCTGTCGGCGGCCGGGTCCGGCCACAGCCGGTGCAGCATCAGGCGCCGGCGCAGGGTCTCGCGTTCCAGGGCGACGACCGGGACCGAGGGCAGCGGGCCGACGCGGGGCGCGTTGTCGTAGCGGAAGCGTCCCGGGGTGCTGCTCGGGGCCAGGGTGAAGTACCCGGCGTCGTACAGCGCGTCCAGATGGCACAGCTCCAGCGCGCCGGCCGGTAACGCCCCGGACTCCAGGAGGAGTTCGGCGGCCCGCAGCGGGCCGCCGGTCCGGGCGGCGGCCCGCTGCCAGGCGGCGGCCGCGAGGGTGCCGTGGGCCGTGAGGAGCACGTCGATACCGGGGGCGAGCGGGCTCACGGCGTGCACCACCCGGCCCTCGGCGAGGTACAGGGTGCCGTGCTCGCGCTCCAGGACGCCGGTGGCCCGCTCCTCGGCGAGCCGGGTCAGCATCGGTGACAGTGCCCGGGTGGCCGACCTGTCCCGCACGGGCAGCGGCGGCGGAGGTGTCTGCACCACGGTCATCCCAGCACCAGCCGGTCCGCCATCTCGCCGAGCCGGATCCGGGCCAGCGCGAGATTGCCCTCCTCGCGGCCGAGCCACAGGTGCAGGAAGACGCTGCTGTCGAAGGACGTGTCCACGAACCGCAGCAGGTGATAGCTGTCGTGACTGCTGACGATCACGTCCTCGACGGGCGGGTGGCCGTCCGCGTGAGCCGCGAAGGCGCCGTGCTCGGCGGCCATCCGGGCCAGTTCGGCGGCCTCGGCGGCGGTCGTCTCGTGATCGCCGCCAGGGGCCTCCCCGACCGTGCCGAGCGCCAGTCCGCTCGTCCAGTCCACCAGTGCCGCTCCCCGTGCACCGGGTAACCGCATCGCTTCCAGCAGGCACTCGTCGATTCCGGGCACCGTGGGTTCCCCTCCCGCCTGGGCCTCCGGCTGAGTGACAGTGACACTACGCACCGTGCGCGCGAAGGGGGGAGTCTTTGGCATTTTCCAGTGGAACGTGCATCCGGCGTACTAGTGTGGGTCAGCTGACCCGGAGGGCGGTGAGCGCCGACGCATGCGCCCCGCCGGACTCCGCCACCACCTCGGCGACCGTCTGCGGCTCCCGCACGGTGGCGAAGGCGACCCCGCCCGAACCGTCCGGTGCGAATCCGTAGATGCCGGGCCGGGCAAGCGAGTTGTAGGCGTAGTGGTGGGCGAAGTAGTACGCGCCCGTGTCCAGCGCCGCCGCGTAGTCGCCCTGCTCCAGCAGGGGCAGCGCGCGGCCCTCCGCCAGCAGGTCGCCCGAGAAGCAGGCCGGCCCGGCCACGTCCTGCACCACCTCCGGCCCCGGCTTCGGCCGCCCCTTGGCGTCGTAGGCGCCGATCCTCAGCGGCCACGCCCCCGGCGCGTACACGGTCCGCGTCGCCACCTGCACGCCCGCGTGCGTCACCGCGATCCGCCGCCCGCCCGCGCTCTTGGCGTACTCCACCCGGGCCACCACCGTGCCGTGCTTGGCCAGCAGCGACCGCCCGAACTCGGTCACCAGCCCGTACCGCCCGTCGAACAGCCCCGGCACCTGACCGGCCAGCAGCCGGGCGTACTCCGCGTACGACGGTGCCGTCGCCTCGGCCGCGAAGTTCACCGGCAGCCCGCCGCCGATGTCCAGCGTGTCGACCTGCCGCCGCCCCGCCCGCTCGTTGATCTCCTCCGCGAGCGCGTACGCCTCCGCCGCACCCCGCGCCAGCAGCGCCAGCGGGATGCCCTGCGAGCCGGTGTGCGCGTGCAGCCGGGTCAGCCACGGCCGGTCCAGGTACGCCCGCACGACCCACTCGCGCGCCCCCTCGTCGCGCAGCGCCACCCCGAACTTCGAGGTCTCGGTCGCCGTCGAGGTCGCCCCGATCGTGCCGCCGCCGACCTGCGGGTTCACCCGGATGCCGAGCGGGGACCGGCTGGGCGCGGAGCCGACCAGGGCGTCCAGGCGGTCCAGCTCCTGCGGATTGTCGGCGTTCACCGCGATACCCAGCGCCAGCGCCTCGCGCAGCTCCGCCGGGGTCTTGGCGGGCGAGTCCAGCACGGTCCGGCCGGCCGGCACCCCGGCCGCGCGGGCCAGCGCCAGCTCGCCCGGGCTGGCCACCTCGGCGCCGATGCCCGCCTCGTGCAGCAGCCGCAGCACCGGCACCAGCGGGGTCGCCTTCACCGCGAAGGCGTGCAGCACCGGCGTCCCGGGCGGCAGGACCGCGCCGAACGCGGCCCGCAGGGCCGCCGCCGACTCCCGGATCCCGGTCACGTCCAGCAGCCCCACCACGGCGGCGTCCGGCCCCAGCAGCCCCTGCTCCACGGCGGCCCGCACCGCCTCGTCCCGCCGGGCGGCGCGCTCCCGCGCCTCGGGGGCCTCCGTCTCGATGTCCCGCTCCACGGCCTCTCCCTCATGTCCTCTCGTGTGCTCCGGTGTCCCCTCGTGTCCCCTGATGTCCGTCCCGCGTACATCCAGCCAAACACCGACGGCGCGCGGACGGGTGCGGCCCGATGTATTGACTAGTTCTATTCAGGCGGACAGGATGTGAATAGACGCAGTAACAGGAGGAGGCAGACGATGTCGGGACCCCGCCCCGTACGAGCACCGCGCGGCACGGAACTCAGCGCCCTGGGATGGCAGCAGGAGGCCGCCCTGCGCATGCTGCAGAACAACCTCGACCCCGAGGTCGCCGAGCACCCCGACAAGCTCGTCGTCTACGGCGGCACCGGCAAGGCCGCCCGGGACTGGCGCTCCTTCGACGCCATGGTGCGCACCCTGAGGACCCTCAAGCAGGACGAGACCATGCTGGTCCAGTCCGGCCGCCCGGTCGGCGTCATGCAGACCCACGAGTGGGCCCCGCGTGTCCTCATCGCCAACTCCAACCTGGTCGGCGACTGGGCCAACTGGGAGGAGTTCCGCCGTCTGGAGGCCCTCGGCCTGACCATGTACGGCCAGATGACCGCCGGCTCCTGGATCTACATCGGCACCCAGGGCATCCTGCAGGGCACCTACGAGACCTTCGCCGCCGTCGCCGCGAAGAAGTTCAACGGCACCCTCGCGGGCACCATCACCCTCACCGCCGGCCTCGGCGGCATGGGCGGCGCCCAGCCCCTCGCCGTCACGATGAACGACGGCGTCGCGATCTGTATCGACTGCGACCCGCGCGCCATCGAGCGCCGCATCGAGCACCGTTACCTGGACGTCAGGGCCGACTCCCTCGACCACGCCCTCCAGCTGGCCACCGAGGCCCGCGACCAGCGGAGGCCGCTGTCCATCGGCGTCCTCGGCAACGCGGCCGAACTGGTCCCGCAGCTGCTCGCGATGAACGCCCCCATCGACATCGTCACCGACCAGACCTCCGCCCACGACCCGCTGGCCTACCTGCCGGTGGGCGTGGCCTTCGAGGACATGGCCGACGCCGCCGCGAAGGACCCGGCCGGCTTCACCACGCGCGCCCGCGAGTCCATGGCCAGGCACGTCGAGGCCATGGTCGGCTTCATGGACGCCGGCGCCGAGGTGTTCGACTACGGCAACTCCATCCGTGGTGAGGCCCAACTGGCCGGATACGACCGGGCGTTCGCCTTCCCCGGCTTCGTGCCGGCCTACATCCGCCCGCTCTTCTGCGAGGGCAAGGGCCCCTTCCGCTGGGCCGCCCTGTCCGGCGACCCCGCCGACATCGCCAAGACCGACAAGGCGATCCTGGAGCTGTTCCCGGAGAACGAGTCCCTGGCCCGCTGGATCAAGATGGCCGGCGAGCGCGTCCACTTCCAGGGTCTGCCCGCGCGTATCTGCTGGCTCGGCTACGGCGAGCGCGACAAGGCCGGTGAGCGCTTCAACGACATGGTGGCCTCCGGTGAGCTGGCGGCTCCGCTGGCGATCGGCCGCGACCACCTGGACTGCGGGTCGGTGGCCTCGCCGTACCGCGAGACCGAGGCGATGCTCGACGGGTCCGACGCGATCGCCGACTGGCCGCTGCTGAACGCGATGGTCAACGTGGCTTCCGGTGCGTCGTGGGTGTCCCTCCACCACGGTGGCGGCGTCGGGATGGGACGGTCCATCCACGCCGGTCAGGTGACCGTGGCCGACGGCACGAAGCTGGGTGGCGAGAAGATCCGGCGCGTTCTCACCAACGACCCGGGTATGGGCGTCATCCGGCATGTGGACGCGGGGTACGACATCGCGGAGTCGGTTGCGCAGGAGCGGGGGGTTCGGGTGCCGATGCGTGAGGGTGACGGCGCGTGACCCAGGACCAGGTCGGGCACAGCGGCAACTCTCCGGTGGGGGCTGAGGCCCCGTCGCCGGGTACGGGTCCGGCTGTGCCCACCGGCCCCCAGTCTCGGCTTCGCTCGACCGGGGGGACCCCCATCGCCCCGCGGAACGACTGCCCACAGCCTGTACGGCCTGCCCCGAGCGCCCCCTCCTTCCACGAGATGTGGCGCGAGCTGCTCCCCGTCGGGCGGCACCCCGACTCCGGCGGCTACCGCCGCTATGCCTGGACCGGGGCCGACGCCGACTGCCGGGCCTGGTTCGAGCAGCAGGCCGAACACCGCGGGCTGGCCTACGAAGTCGACCGGAACGGCAACCAGTGGGCCTGGCTCGGTGACCCCGCTGCCGGGGACGCCGTCGTCACCGGGTCCCACCTGGACTCCGTGCCCGACGGGGGTGCCTTCGACGGTCCGCTCGGCGTGGTGTCCTCCTTCGCGGCTCTCGACGAACTGCGCGGCAGGGGAGTGCGGTTCACCAGGCCCCTCGCCATCGTCAACTTCGGGGACGAGGAAGGGGCCCGGTTCGGGCTCGCCTGTGTCGGCTCCCGGCTCACCGCCGGGCAGCTGACCGTCGAGCAGGCCCACCGGCTCACCGACGGCGACGGGATCACGCTCCCGCAGGCGATGGAGGCCGCCGGGTACGACCCCGAGGGCATCGGGGCCGACCCCGAGCGGCTGGCCCGGATCGGCGCCTTCGTCGAGCTGCACGTCGAGCAGGGGCGGGCCCTGGACCTGTCCGGGGACCGGGTGGGCGTCGCCAGCGCCATCTGGCCGCACGGCCGCTGGCGGTTCGACTTCCGGGGCGAGGCCAACCACGCCGGCACCACCCGGCTGGTCGACCGGCGCGACCCGATGCTGTCCTACGCCGAGACCGTGCTCGCCGCCCGCCGCGAGGCCGAACTCGCCGGTGCCGTCGCCACCTTCGGGAAGATCGCGGTGGAGCCCAACGGGGTGAACGCGATTCCCTCCCTGGTGCGCGGGTGGCTCGACTCCCGCGCCGCCGACCAGGAGACCCTGGACACGGTGGTCGGGGCAGTGGAGAAGGCCGCACGCGAGTACGCCGACGCCCACGGCATCGACCTGGACATCGTGCGCGAGTCCTTCACGCCGGTCGTGGAGTTCGATCACGCGCTGCGCGACGAACTCGGCCGCCTCCTCGGCAAGGACACCGGCCTGAAGGTGCCCGTCCTGGGGACCGGCGCGGGACACGACGCCGGAATCCTCTCCGGGAGCATTCCCACCGCCATGCTGTTCGTGCGCAACCCCACCGGTGTCTCGCACTCCCCGGCCGAGTTCGCCGCCGAGGACGACTGCGTGGCCGGGGTGCACGCGCTCGCCGACGTACTGGAAGGGCTGGCCTGCAGGTGACCGAGCGGACCTACTGGTTGGAGCACGCCTGGCTCGGCACGAACGTCGAGCCGGGGGTCGTGATAGAGGTGGCGGACGGCCGGATCGGCGCCGTCCGCACCGGCGTCCCCGTCCCGCCGCCCGGTGCCGAGGTGCTGCGCGGGCTCACCCTTCCGGGGCTCGCCAACGCCCACAGCCACGCCTTCCACCGGGCGCTGCGCGGCACCGTCCAGGTCGGCTCCGGAACCTTCTGGACCTGGCGTGAGGTGATGTACTCCGTCGCCGGCCGGCTGACGCCGGACACCTACCACGCCCTGGCGCGCGCGGTGTACGCCGAGATGGCCCTGGCCGGCGTCACCGTCGTCGGCGAGTTCCACTACGTGCACCACGCGCCCGGCGGCACCCCCTACGCCGACCCGAACGCCATGGGCGAGGCGCTGATGGACGCCGCCGCCGAGGCCGGCATCCGGATCACCCTCCTCGACACCTGTTACCTGTCGGCCGGCTTCGGTGAGGCCCCCAACGACCACCAGCTGCGCTTCTCCGACGGCAGCGCGGAGGCCTGGGCCGAACGCTGTGCAGTTCTCAAGGAGCGGGATCACGCGCGGATCGGGGCGGCGATCCACTCCGTACGGGCCGTGCCCGCCGGGCAGTTGGCGACCGTCGCCGGGTGGGCCGAGGAGCGGCGGGCGCCGCTGCATGTGCACCTGTCGGAGCAGACGGCCGAGAACGACGCCTGCCTCGCCGCGCACGGCTGCACGCCCACCCGGCTGCTCGCCGACCACGGTGTCCTCGGCGCGCGCACCACCGGTGTGCACAACACCCACCTCACCGACGAGGACATCGCCCTGCTCGGCGGCTCCCGCACCGGCACCTGCATGTGCCCGACGACCGAGCGGGACCTCGCCGACGGCATCGGCCCGGCCGTCGCCCTGCAGCGGGCCGGCTCACCGCTCTCCCTCGGCTCCGACAGCCACGCCGTCATCGACCTGCTCGAAGAGGCGCGCGCGATGGAACTGGACGAGCGGCTGCGCACCCGCACCCGGGGCCACTGGACCGCCGCCGCCCTGCTGCGGGCCGCCACCGCCGACGGTCACGCCGCCCTCGGCTGGGACGAGGCCGGCACCCTGGAGACCGGCGCCCTCGCCGACTTCACCACGATCGCCCTCGACTCGGTCAGGACAGCGGGCCCGCTGCCCCGGCTGGGCGCGGAGACGGCCGTCTTCGCGGCGACGGCAGCGGACGTACGGCATACGGTCGTGGGCGGCCGGCAGGTCGTACGCGACGGGGCGCACACCCTCGTACCCGATGTGCCGCAAGCTCTCGCGCGGGCGGTCGAAGCCCTCCGCGCCTGACGACCACCCACGAGGACACCATGAGCAGCAGCACCGTCATCACCAACATCGCCACGCTGGTCACCAACGACCCCTCCCTCGGTGACGGCTCCCCCCTCGGCCTGATCCAGGACGCGGCCGTCGTCATCGACGGCGACCGCGTCGCGTGGACCGGTGAATCCAGCAAAGCACCCGCCACTGACAATCGGGTCGACGCGGGCGGCCGGGCGGTGCTGCCGGGCTTCGTGGACTCCCACTCGCACCTGGTCTTCGCCGGAGACCGCACCCAGGAGTTCAACGCCCGCATGTCCGGCCGTTCCTACACGGCGGGCGGCATCCGCACCACGGTCGCCGCCACCCGCGCCGCGACGGACGCGGAACTGGAGGCCAACCTCACCCGTTACCTCGACGAGGCCCTCCGCCAGGGCACCACCACCTTCGAGACCAAGTCGGGCTACGGCCTCACGGTCGAGGACGAGTCCCGCGCGCTGCGGATCGCCGCACAGCACACCGACGAGGTGACCTACCTCGGCGCGCACATCGTCTCCCCGGACTACGCCGGTGACCCGGCCGCCTATGTCGCCCTGGTCACCGGCGAGATGCTGGACGCGTGCGCGCCGCACGCCCGCTGGATCGACGTCTTCTGCGAGAAGGGCGCCTTCGACGGCGACCAGGCCCGCGCGATCCTCACCGCCGGCAAGGCGAAGGGCCTGCACCCGCGCATCCACGCCAACCAGCTCTCCTACGGCCCCGGTGTCCAGCTCGCCGTCGAGCTGGACGCGGCCAGCGCCGACCACTGCACGCACCTCACGGACGCGGACGTGGACGCCCTGGCGAACGGCGGCACGGTGGCCACGCTCCTGCCCGGCGCCGAGTTCTCCACCCGCGCCGAGTGGCCCGACGCCCGCCGGCTGCTGGACGCGGGCGTCACCGTCGCCCTGTCCACGGACTGCAACCCGGGCTCGTCCTTCACCTCCTCCGTGCCCTTCTGCATCGCCCTGGCCGTCCGCGACATGCGGATGACCCCGGACGAAGCGGTCTGGTCGGCCACGGCGGGCGGCGCGGCGGCCCTGCGCCGCACCGACATCGGCCGCCTCACCCCCGGCGCCCGCGCGGACCTGACCCTCCTGGACGCCCCCAGCCACGTCCACCTCGCCTACCGCCCGGGCGTGCCGCTGGTGACCGGGGTGTGGCGGCGCGGGGTGCGGGTGGTGTGACGGGCGGTCCGCCGGTCACCTCGCCCCGGCCCGCCACCGCTGGCCGCCGCTGTCGTCCAGCGGCCGCAGGGCCACCCCGTGCCGGCCGTCCGGGGTCACCGCCGTCTCGATGGCGATGTCCGGGCGGATCGTGCCGTCGGCGTCGATGGTGAAGCGCAGGTTGTCGCCGTTGTCGCTGTAGACCGCGTCGCACTCCCAGATGCCGACGCCCCGGTCGACCGAGCCCCGGCTGTCCAGGCAGAAGCGGTCGTCGGCTGCCGAGCGGAGCACGCCCAGGTAGGGGTCGAAGCGCCAGCGCTGGGTGCCGGCGGAGGAACAGGGGGCCGTGATGACGTCGTTGCCCTCGGACAGGTCGCCGTAGCGGATGTCCAGGCAGCGGCCCGTCGCCAGGTTCACCACCTGGGTGAAGGAGGTGCCGGGGGGTGCGAAGGACGGCGTCGGCCGGGGGGCGGTGGTGTGCCGCGGGGGTGTGGCCGTCGGGCGGGCCGGACTCCGTGCCGCGGAAGGGGACGTGGACGGGGACGCCGACGGCCGGGGCGACGGGGATGCCGAGGGGGACTTCGTCGGGGAGGCCGTCGGGGACGGAGTGACGGAGACCGTCGCCGTCACCGTCACCGGGGGAGGCTCGGGCGTCGCGGCCGTCGGCTGTGCGTCGTCGCCGTGCGCCGGGCTGAGCAGGAGCACCAGCAGCGGAGTCAGGGCCACGCCCAGCGCCGCCGAGGCCAGCAGGACGCGCCGCCGGGGCGGCCAGGCCGCCCGTACGGCAGGCGGTTCGGGGACGGCCGGCGACTCCTCGGCGCGGATGCGGGCGCGCAGGTACGCCGTTCCGTTCCACGGCAGCAGCCCCTCCGCCAGGGTCTGCCGGGGCGCGTCCCGCAGGTCCCGCAGCTCCTCGAACGCGGCCGTGCAGTGCGGGCAGCGGGCCATGTGGGCGTCCAGGTCGGTGCTGCGGCGCGGCCCGTCCGGCCGTACCGCCTCCTCGATCAGCCGCCGGAAGTCGGCGCAGCGCGGATCGTCGGAGGCGGCGAGGCGCCCGCGCAGGCAGGCCTGGTCGAGCGCCGTGAGGGCCTGCGGGGTGCCGTAGGCCACATCGGCGCGGCTCAGCCCGAGCAGGGCGGCGGTCCGCTCCTGCGGCTCCTCCTCCAGCACGGCGTACCAGATCAGGCCCTGGGTGCGGGACGGCAGCGACTGGAACGCGGGCAGCAGGGACGGGGTGGGGCCGTCGGGGAGGCCGGAGGTGTTCAGGACCAGCAGCAGTCCGGGGTCGAGGCCGGTGGCGCGCTCGTCGCGGGCCCACACGGCCGCCAGCCCGGCGGTCAGCAGCAGGAGCCGGTGGCGCAGCGGGACGGCCGGCTCGACCCCTCGGGCCGCCTCGCGGACCACTGTGGTGACGGCCTCGGCCGCCAGCCGGCGGGCGGCGGACTCGCTCGCGGCGCACAGCCGGGCGTAGGCCAGTACCGCCGGGTGGTGCCGGCGGCGCAGTTCCTGCAGCGCGGGGTACGCCGTCGCGGCGGGAGAGCGCAGCAGCCCGGTCAGCCGGGCGTCGGGTATGTCCTCGTATTCCCCGCCCTCCTCGGTCCCGCCCGTCCCGGCCCCTTCCCCCTGCGCCATCGTTCTGCCTCCTCGCACCACCGGGCGGCCGCGCCGTTGCGGCCCCGGCCGGGCCGACCAGCCGGTATGGGGGGCCATAGTGGCCGAGGGGGACGGCGGGGAAAAGAGGTTTCCGCGGGTAACCGCATAACGGTTGGGACGCGGGCCGGAGTTGGGCCGGAACGGCGGCGGGATCCGGGAATGGCCGCACGGACCGTGGATACCCGCGCACCCGGCGAGATGGGTCGCGGCACGCAGGGGAGCGGCCCGGCACCGACGGCCGGGCCGCTCCCCGTGGTGTCACCGCGGCGGCGGTCCGCCGGTCACTCCTCCAGCGTCAGCCCCTTGCGCAGCCGCACCAGCGTGCGCGACAGCAGCCGGGAGACGTGCATCTGGGAGATGCCGAGCTCCTCGCCGATCTCCGACTGGGTCATGTTCGCCACGAAACGCAGGGAGAGGATCTTCCGGTCCCGTTGCGGGAGTTCGGCGATCAGCGGCTTGAGGGACTCGATGAACTCGATCCCCTCCAGACCGTGGTCCTCGTACCCGATGCGGTCCGCGAGCGCGCCCTCGGTCTCGTCCTCCTCGGGCTGGGCGTCCAGCGAGGAGGCGGTGTAGGCGTTCGAGGCGGCCATGCCCTCGACGACCTCCTCCCGGGAGATGCCGAGCTTCTCGGCCAGTTCCGCGACCGTCGGCGCGCGGTCCAGCCGCTGGGCGAGCTCGTCCCCGGCCTTGGCCAGGTCCAGGCGCAGCTCCTGCAGTCTGCGCGGCACGCGCACGGACCACGAGGTGTCGCGGAAGAAACGCTTGATCTCGCCGATGATGGTCGGCATCGCGAAGGTGGGGAACTCCACTCCGCGGGCGAGCTCGAAACGGTCGATCGCCTTGATCAGGCCGATGGTGCCGACCTGGATGATGTCCTCCATCGGCTCGCTGCGGGAGCGGAAGCGGGAGGCGGCGAACTTGACGAGCGCGAGGTTCAGCTCGACGAGGGTGTTGCGGACGTACGAGTACTCGTGCGTCCCTTCCTCCAGCGACTCCAGGCGCTCGAAGAGGGTCTTGGACAGGGCCCGCGCGTCGACCGGGCCGATCTCGTCGTACGGGGGGATCTCCGGGAGTCCCTCGAAGGCGTCGAGGGCGTCGATGGGATGATCCAGTTGTTCCGGTGGGGGTGTCGACGTCGCGATCGGGGTATGCGATGCGTCGAGCCGGGGTGACATGGTGTCCTCCATCGTTCTCGGCATATGGCTGCCGAAGCCGTGCGTGCACTGCGGTGTGCGGCGCCTCCAAAGCCGGCGTGTAGCGGTAGGTGTCCTTACTAGCCCTACCCGCTTCACCGAGACGATCGCAAGTGCGTTCTGTTCGTGTATGTCCGGTTCTGTGAAGTTCTTCGGGTGCCGGAGTGTGCAGGGAAGGCGTAATGTTCGAGAGCAGTCAGCGTCCACGACCTCGGGAGAGAGACGGCATGGACCACGGGACGGTCGGCAGCGCACAGTCGGGCCGGCTTCTGGTGGAGGTGCGGGAAGAGGGCTCCAGCGCCGTTGTGACACCGGCGGGAGAACTCGACCACCACACCGCCGATCTTTTGCGTGAGCCCCTCGACGACCTTCTGGCCAAGGGCTTCTCACGCCTCGTCGTGGACTGCTCGCGCCTGGAGTTCTGCGACTCCACGGGCCTGAACGTCCTGCTCGGCGCCCGGCTGAAGGCGGAGGCCGCCGGCGGCGGGGTCCATCTGGCCGGCATGCAGCCGGTGGTCGCCCGGGTGTTCGAGATCACCGGTGCCGAGGCGGTCTTCACCGTCCACGACTCCGTGGCGGCGGCCCTGGTCGACGGCGCCGACTGAGCCCGCCGCCCCCGCCCTCCCGTGTGCCGCCGGCCCCAGGCGTTGCGTTCGTCACGCCGAAGACGGGGGTGTCGGGCCGGATCGGCCGGGCAGGAGAGGGCAGGAGGAGCGGGAGACCCCCGACGACCGCCGGCCCCCCGGACCGCCCCGGGACCGGCGAAACGACTGGACGGGACGTACGTGCGACGGACGGGTGAGCAGCACACCCCGCGGGCGGCGGGCGGACGCCGGGCGGATGACCTACGGACCGGCCGGCACCGACCGGTGCCGGCCTTTTGAATCGTGAACTGGTGAATCGGTGAGGTGAAGCGCTGATGAGCACCACCCGGCCTTACTCGCCGGGCGACCGCGGCCCGGAGCCCAGCGGCGCTTCCGGGGCGTCCGAGAACGGCGCGCCGACCGCAGGCGTGCCCACGGGGGCAGCCGCACCGTCCGGAGCCGCCGGCGGCACTCAGGGCACCGGCGGACCGCAGGTCCGCAGACTCGGCCTGCGCGGCGCGAGCGGGGTCGTCCCGCTCGCCCGCGACTTCGCCCGCCAGGCGCTGTACGCCTGGGGCTGGCTGCCCGCCGCCGGCGCCGACCAGCGGGCCGCCGCCGAGGACGTGCTGCTCGTCGTCTCCGAGCTGGTCACCAACGCCTGCCTGCACGCGGAGGGGCCCGACGAACTGCTCCTGGCCTGCGACAACAAGGTGATCCGGGTGGAGGTCTCGGACCGCGGCACCGGCCAGCCGGCGCCCCGCACCCCGCACCGCGCCGGCCGCCCCGGCGGCCACGGCATGTTCATCGTGCAGCGGCTGTGCCTGGACTGGGGCGTCGTCCGCGCGGCGGGCCGGCCGGGCAAGACGGTGTGGGCGGAGCTGGGCGCACCGGCGTAGGCCGTCGGGCTCCCGGGCGCAGGCCCTGGGGCACCCGCGTGCAGTGCATCAGGGCCCGTCCGTACGGGGCGCGTGGACATCAGGTTTCCGCCGGGTACGGCACGGCCTGCCCTGGGCGCAACGCGCTGACGGAGACAAGCAGTCCGGGGCCGGCGAGCCGAGCGAGCCGCCACCCGCTGTGAAGGCGGCCTCGCACCCCGGTGTGCATCCCCTCACGGGCGCGGGCCACCCGGCCCGCGGACTGGGCGGCGGCCCCGCGCGAACCGCTGGCCCGCGCCGAGGAGTTGGCCGCCGGCCTGGGCCTGCACCACCGGGTCACCCGGCTCGCCGCCGGGTCGCCCGGCTCGCCACCGGCTCACCCGGCTCGCCACCGGGGACACCGGCGCCGCCCAGGCGAACACGTACGGCGTCGAGGTCTGGCTGGCCGGCCTGGGCGCCTGCGCGGAGGTCGGCTCGGTGTCGAACGCCCGCGACTGCCAGGCCCGGCGCGGCGGCATCCGCTACCGCCCGGCCGCCGGCGGCAGGACGGCCTGCGTGCACACCCCGAACGTCTCGGGCCTGGCCACCGGCCGTCTGGTGCCGGCCCTGCTGGAGCAGCGCCAGCGGCCCGGCGGCGGCGTCGCCGTGCCCGGGGTGCTGCGGCGCCGGGGCCTGCCGGAGGTGCCGCGCAGGCCCTGACCCCGCTGCCCGGCCTCCACTCCAGCCACCCGTCACACATGCCGGATCACCACAACTCCGGCGTGTGCCGCGTCTTCCCTCCTCGCGACGCCGGGCGTACCTTGACGGCCGAATCTGATACGCCGTCAGGAAGTGTCGCCGCAAAGGATTGGGGTGGACCGATCGTGTCGTACCCGAAACGCACCGCCGCGCTCGCGTCCGCCGCGGCCCTGGCCGGCTCGGCGGTACTGCTGTCCGCGCCGGCCGCCCACGCCGACGTGGTCGACGTCAACTACCGCTGTCAGACCCCGATCGGCGTCAAGAGCGCCGTCTCGCCCATCGACATCAAGGGCGTCAAGAACGGCAGCGGCTACACCCTCACCATGTCCTGGCGGAAGGGCGTCTCCTCCAGCCCCGTCGAGCTGGGCAAGGGCGCGATGACACCGAGCGCGAGCATCCGGCTCGGCGGCGCCGACAGCGGCACACTGCCGGTCAGCGGGCCCCCCAACGCGGCCGCGATCCCCGCCAACACCCCGATCAGGATCAGCGACTTGAGCGGTACGTACACGCCTAAGAGGACCGGCAAGGTCACCTTCACCCCGAGCACGCTCATCATCAAGGCGCTCGGTACGACGACGACCTGCACGCCGGCCAACAGCCCCAAGCCGGGGCTCACGCTGGACGTGACCGCGGCAGGCGGCTCGTCGTCGGCCTCGTCGTCGGCGTCCTCCGGCGGCTCCGCCACCGGCGGAACACTCCCGCAGACCGGCCCCGGGGACTCCGCCATCGCCCTCGGCACGCTCGGCGGCACGGTGCTCCTCGCCGGCACGGCGGGCGTGCTCTGGCTGACCCGGCGGGGGCAGACGGTGCGGCGTTGAGGTGCGGGCCCGCCGGAGCTGCTCCCCGCCCAACCCCGCGAACCGAGGCCCCACTCACCCCGGGGCCACCGCACCCCAGGCCCCGCTGGAGCCGCCCATGCCGTCCGCCGCCCGCGCCCTGACCCGCCGCCCCCGCCCGCCCCGGGCGCGCGCCCTGCTGCCCGCGGCCCTGTGCCTGTGCGCCGCGCTCGGCACTGTGCTGGGCGCCGCGCCAGGCGCCTCGGCCGCCGCGGGCTGGTCCGCCGCGCCCGCGGGCGGCGGACGCCCGTCCTTCTACGCCGAGGGCACGCCCGGGACGGTGCTGCAGGACACGGTGTCCGTCACCAATCCCGGACGGGCGCCGGTCGTCGTACGGCTGTCCGGTACCGGCCTGCGGACCGTCTTCGCCGAGCGGGCCGGGAAGGGGATACGCGTCCCGGCCCGCACCCGCGCCGAGGTGCCCTTCACGGTGAGCGTGCCGGCCGGGGCGGCACCCGGCGACCGCTCCGGTGCCGTCGTCGCACGGGACACCCGGGGGCGTACGGCGACCGTCCCGGTCCGGCTGCGCGTGGGCGGCCCCGCGCTCGCCGCGCTGACCGTCGAGCACCTCTCCGTGCACGCCGACCGCATCACGTACGAGCTGGTCAACCGCGGTACGACCGTCCTCGTGCCGAGGGTCGCCGTGCGGGCCGACGGCGTCCTCGGCCGGGTCCTGGACCGCGCACCCCGCACCCTCCCCGTCCGCCTGCGCCCCGGTGCGCGCCTGAGGCTCGCCGAGCCCTGGCCCGACCGGCCCGCGCTGGACGCCGTCGACGTACGCCTGACGGTGACGGCCCCGGGCGGAGCCCAGGACACGGCGACCGCCACGGCACACTTCGTGCCGTGGCCGCCGCCGTCGATCACCGCCGGCGCCCTGCTGCTGACCACCGGCGCCCTGCTCGCCGCACGCCGGTACCGCCGCCGTACGCCGTCCGGCGCACCGGCCCCCGACGGCCTGCTGTCCGGCCTCCCGGCGCCCGACGGTCCGGCGGGCGTGGCCCCGGCACCGGACCGCCCGGCACCGGACCGCCCGGCACCCGGGACCCCGACGAGCAGGACGGGCGGCGGGGCGGAGGGCGGGGGTGAGGGCGGGCCTTGTGGTGGTGGTGCGTTGACGGAAGGGGCGGTGAAGTGACCGGGAAGGCACGGGCTCTGCGGCTGTCGGCGGTGGCGGTGGCGGTGGTGCTCGCCCTGTTCGTGGTGCCGTTCCCGGGGCGGGCGGCGGCTGCGGCGGGCGGGCCGGTGGTGACGTTGTCCGCGTCACAGGGGGGCGCGGGCGGAGCGGTCACCGTCGAAGGCAGTGGCTGGCGGTCGCACACACTGCTGATGGTGTTGGTGTGTGGACGGGCCACACCGTCCCGGGGTGTCATCGGCGGCACCAACTCCTGCGCCAACGGCGACGGCCGCGCCGTGACCACCGACGCCCGGGGCCGCTTCAGCCGGAGGCTCCCGGTCGCCGAACCGCCCGTACCGTGCCCCTGTGTGGTGCACGTGGCCACCGTCACCGGCGCCGGGGCGCAGGCGGACGCCGTCCTGCGGGTCGCCGGACACCCCGTCGCCCCGCTGCCCGCCGACCAGTCCGGGGGCCGGCTGGCGATCCTCTCCGACACCCGGCTGACCGGGTCGAGCGGACCGCTCACCTGGTTCGGGGCACCACCGAGCCGCACCCTGGTCTTCACCGTCGGCAACACCGGCCCGGGCGTGATCAAGGACCCGGTCTTCCAGGTCGGCTCCGCGCACGGCGTCTTCGCCCCGCAGTGGGACGACCGGCAGTGGCACGGCACCCTGGCGCCCGGCGGACGCGCCGAGGTCAGCCTGCCGGTCGAACTGTCCGCCGGAGCGCACGGCGACTACACGGTGTCCCTGAAGTACGACGGCAAGGTCCTCGCCGAACAGCCGTGGGGCGTGGGCCGCCCCTGGGGCGTGACGCTGTTCTGGATCCTGCTCTGCCTGGTGGTCCCGGCCGCGCTGTTCCGCATCGGCATGGCCGTGGTGGACCGGGTACGGCCGCGCCGGCCGGGCGGTTCCCGGGGCGGCGGCCGCAGGCTGTCCCGGCCCGCCGCCCTGCGGCTGCCGCTGTCGCGCTCCCGCACCCCCGCACCGCCGCCCCCCACGCACGCGGCCCTGCCGTGGTTCACCCCGGACTCCGTCCCGGGCGACCCGGCCGGCCGGCTCTCCGCACCGCACACCGACAGCCCGTCGAGTCCTACGACTCCCACCCCGAAGGGACCCACGTGAGCATCCGAAGGAGAGGAACGGCCGCGGGCACCGCGCTGGCGCTGAGCGGTGCGGGCGTCCTGCTGGGCCTCGCCGCGAGCCCCGCGCAGGCGGCCGAGGTGTCGTACGCCACCCACTGCGTGCCGCCGGCGGGCATCAGCCCCGTCGACGGCACCACGAAGGTCGAGATCACCGCGCCGGCCACGGCGAAGGTCGGTGACACCGTGGACGTCGTGTGGAAGTTCGTCCGGGCCGCGTCCAAGAACCCCGACCTCATCGACCTGCCCGCCAACTCGGTCCAGCCGTCCGGCGTGCTGAAGGCGGCCGGGGCGCAGACCGCCGGCATCGCGATGCAGGGGACGCGTACGAACCCCGCGATCCCCAAGGGCGGCGACATGGTGCTGTCCGACATGAAGGGCAGCCTGAAGCTGACGGCGGCCGGTGCGGTGACGCTGACGCCGGACGCGTACACCGTCAACGCGATGTCGACGGACACCCGCTGCACGCCGAAGGAGACCGTGCGGAAGGCGGCGACGATCCGGGTGACGGGTGGCGGCGGCACGTCGAGCAGTACGCCGACCCGGTCGGCGACCCCGACGCGGTCGAGCACCCCCACCCGTTCGGCGACGCCCACGGCCACCGCGACCGGCGGCAGCGGACAGACCGACTTCACCGGCAGGGAGGTGCAGATCCCCTACGCCTGCAAGACCCCGATCGGCGACAAGAACGCGACCTCGCCGGTGCAGATCAACGCGAGGAGGAACGGCGGGAGCTTCGGCCTCACCGTGCAGTTCAAGAAGTCGGTGATGAACAGCCCCGCCGACATCCCGAAGGACTCCGTGAAGCCGTCCATGGAGGTGGTGCTGGGCGGCGCCGACAAGGGCACCGTGCATGTGGAGGGACCGGCCAACGCCAACCCCGTCAAGTCCGGCGACCCGATCGAGATCCCCGACCTCACCGGCACCTACAAGCCCGGCGCGAGCGGCAGTTCGACGCTGTCCCCGGGCGTCCTGACGATCAAGGCCCTCGGCACGACCACCACGTGCACACCGACCAGGACCGAGGTCTCGCTCACGCTGGACACCAGCCGGCAGCCGGGCGGGGCGGCGGGCGGCACGTCCACCTCCGGCGGTTCGGCGAGCGGCGGCACGGCAGGCACCGGCGGCAGCGGCTCCGGCGGCCTCGCCGAGACCGGCGCGGGCGACCACGGCGCCCTCAAGGCCCTCGGCCTGGTGGCGGGCACGGCGATCCTGCTGGGCGGCGCGGTGTTCACGTTCATGCCGGGACGAAGGACACGCTAGCTCCGGAGGGACGAAGGAGGGCCACCGCGTCCGGAGACGCGGTGGCCCTCTTCAGGGAGCTGTTCCCGGGGACGTCAGTGCACGTCGCCCATCAGCTTGTTGACCTTCTTGCGGTACATCCACACCGCCACACCGGCGAGCACGGCGAGCACCGCCTCCAGGACGACGAAGCCCATCCTGTCGAGGTTGACCCCGCCGACGGCCGGGTTGGACATCAGCGCGGTGATCGAGTCGCCCGCGGTGACGGCGAGGAACCAGACGCCCATCATCTGCGAGGCGTACTTCTTCGGCGCCATCTTCGTCGTCACGGACAGACCCACCGGGGACAGCGTCAGCTCGCCGATGGTCTGCACGAAGTAGATCGCGGCCAGCCACATCGCCGCGGCCTTGTGACCGCCCTCGGCGATCGACAGCGGGGCGAGGAAGACGAAGAAGGACGCACCGATCAGGACCAGACCGGAGGCGAACTTCACGATCGTGCTCGGCTCCTTGCCGCGCCGGTTCAGCCACAGCCACAGCCAGGCGAAGACCGGCGCCAGAGCCATGATCATGACCGGGTTGACCGACTGGTACCAGGAGACCGGGAAGCCCCAGCCGAAGATCGTGTTCCTGGCCGAGCTGCTCGCGAACAGCGACAGGGTGGAACCACCCTGGTCGTAGATCATCCAGAAGACCGCGGCCGCGGCGAAGAACCAGATGTACGCCCGCACCTTCGACTTCTCGGCCGACTCCAGGTCCTTGTCCCGCAGCATCCGGCCGATGACCATGATCGGCACGATCAGGCCGATGACGGTGAGCGGGATCAGCGCCCAGTTCAGGGTGAAGTGGCCGGTGCCGCCGACGACGCCGTA
Organism: Streptomyces sp. NPDC001851; assembly: GCF_040297165.1. Taxonomy (NCBI): domain Bacteria; kingdom Bacillati; phylum Actinomycetota; class Actinomycetes; order Kitasatosporales; family Streptomycetaceae; genus Streptomyces; species Streptomyces sp. NPDC001851. The sequence continues at coordinate 142,663 of NZ_JBEOYR010000018.1, forward strand.
GAAGACGGCCGCGATGGCCAGCCAGATCAGGCCCTTGCGCAGGACAACGGCCTTCTCCTGGGCCGACAGCGGGGTCGGGACCTCGCTGCTCTTCTCGCTCAGGTGGCGGCCGCCCAGCAGGTACTGGGCCAGACCCAGCGCCATGCCGAGCGCGGCCAGCGCGAAGCCCAGGTGCCAGTCGACGTTCTCACCGACGGTGCCGATGACGAACGGCGCGACGAAGGCACCCATGTTGATGCCGATGTAGAAGAGGGTGAAGCCACCGTCCCGGCGCGGGTCCTGCGGGCCGTTGTAGAGGTGGCCGACCATCGTGGAGATGTTGGCCTTCAGCAGACCCGAACCGATGGCGACGAGACCCAGGCCGACGAAGAAGCTGGCGGCCACGGGCAGCGCGAGGCACAGGTGGCCGAGCATGATGATCAGACCCGCGACCGCGACCGTCTTGCGGGGGCCGAGGAAGCGGTCCGCGACCCAGCCGCCGGGCAGGGCGAGCAGGTACACGAGCGACACGTACACCGAGTAGATCGCGGTCGCCGTGCCCGCGTTCAGGTGCAGGCCGCCCGGGGCCACCAGGTACAGCGGGAGCAGGGCCCTCATGCCGTAGTAGGAGAACCGCTCCCACATCTCGGTCATGAAGAGAGTGGCCAGGCCGCGGGGGTGGCCGAAGAAGGTCTTCTCGGCACCGGGGGTGCCCGGACGGACCGAGTCCTTCGTCAGGCTGGACGCCATGGTCGTTCCTTGCTGGTCGGGGCGCGCGCCTGGGGGTCCCCCCGGTTCGGGCGAAGCCGAGAACTGGGAGAGTTGCGCGCCCGTGGGGGTGCGGCCGGCACCGGCGGGGCCGGCCGTCCACCCCCAACGCCCAGGGGGAGTCCGATTCCGGGTCGCGGAAGCGGCGGACGGCGACCACCGGGATCCACGCCCCGACGCGACATTGCGTCCGGAGCCCGGCCAGAGGTCATTCCTTTCAAGGCTGATCTTGATCAGCCCGCACACAAAAGAGACCCTCGGCGACATGTGTCCGCCAAAGGTCCCCGGTGTACTACAGGCGTTCAGGTCACCATACGGCAGGACAGTGCCGGATATGGAAGGACTTGAGACGCGGATCACAGGTGTCGGGGGAACCACAGAACCGGATTCGAAGGTCTCTCCTACGATCGCATCCCCGGACCAATGGTTCGTACCAGCGGCGTACGAAGGTAAGAGTCCGTGGAAGCGATCACACCCCAGCACCGTGGGCGGGCGGTCTACCATCACTCCATGACCCGTGTACTGCTCGCCGAGGACGACGCGTCCATCTCGGAGCCGCTGGCCCGCGCCCTGCGCCGGGAAGGTTACGAGGTCGAGGTGCGCGAGGACGGACCCACCGCGCTCGACGCCGGAATGCAGGGCGGCGTCGATCTGGTCGTACTGGACCTGGGCCTGCCGGGCATGGACGGCCTGGAGGTCGCCCGCCGGCTGCGGGCCGACGGCCACACCGTGCCGATCCTCATCCTGACCGCGCGGGCCGACGAGGTGGACACCGTCGTCGGCCTGGACGCGGGCGCCGACGACTACGTCACCAAGCCCTTCCGGCTCGCCGAACTGCTCGCCCGGGTGCGGGCCCTGCTCCGGCGCGGTGCCGCCGAGCCCCAGCAGCCGCCGGCCACGCACGGGGTGCGGATCGACGTCGAGTCGCACCGGGCGTGGATGGGCGACGAGGAACTGCAGCTCACCGCCAAGGAGTTCGACCTGCTGCGGGTGCTGGTGCGGGACGCCGGCCGGGTCGTCACGCGCGACCAGCTGATGCGCGAGGTCTGGGACACCACCTGGTGGTCGTCCACCAAGACCCTCGACATGCACATCTCCTGGCTGCGCAAGAAGCTCGGCGACGACGCGGCGAACCCGCGCTACATCGCCACCGTACGAGGCGTGGGCTTCCGCTTCGAGAAGAGCTGAGCCCTGCCCGGGGCCCCGCCCCGGGACCCAGCGATCACCTCAGGTAACGGAACATGCGCCGACGTCTCATCCAGTCCACCCTCGCCGTCGTCCTCGTGGTGATCGCCGTCTTCGGCATCTCCCTGGTGATCGTCGAGACCCGGACGATCAGCAACAGCGCCCAGGAGCGGGTGGAGTCCGAGGCGGTGCGGCTGGCCAGCATCGTGGACAGCCGGATCCTCGCCACCGAGAACGTCAACGCGGACGTGCTGCGCAACCCGGTCAGCAAGGACCAGTACGCGGTGATCCGCATGCCCGGCAGGCCGCCGATAGAGATCGGCACCCAGCCGCGGGGCGATGTCATCAGCGCCTCGCAGACGGGCGAGGAGGGCGAGCAGGTCACCGTGCAGGAGCCCCGCTCCGCGGTGACCCGGGAGGTCGGCCGGACCCTGCTGATCATCGCGCTGGTGGCGCTCCTCGCGGTCGTCGCCGCCGTCCTGCTCGCGGTACGGCAGGCCAACCGGCTCGCCTCCCCGCTGACCGACCTCGCCGAGACCGCCGAACGGCTCGGCTCCGGCGACCCGCGCCCGCGGCACAAGCGGTACGGCGTCCCCGAGCTGGACCGCGTCGCCGATGTGCTGGACTCCTCCGCCGAGCGGATCGGGCGCATGCTGACCGCCGAGCGGCGCCTCGCGGCGGACGCCTCCCACCAGCTGCGCACCCCGCTGACCGCGCTGTCCATGCGGCTGGAGGAGATCACCCTCACCGACGACCCGGACACCGTGAAGGAAGAGGCGAACGTCGCCCTCACCCAGGTCGAGCGGCTCACCGACGTGGTCGAGCGGCTGCTGACCAACTCCCGCGACCCGCGCACCGGCTCCGCCGTCACCTTCGACCTGGACGAGGTCATCCAGCAGCAGCTCGCCGAGTGGCGGCCCGCCTACCGCAGCGCCGGCCGGGCCATCGTCAGCTCCGGCAAGCGGCATCTGCAGGCCGTCGGCACGCCGGGAGCGGTCGCCCAGGTGCTGGCCGCGCTGATCGAGAACTCCCTCATGCACGGCGGCGGCACGGTCGCGCTGCGCACCCGGGTCACCGGCAACCAGGCCGTGGTGGAGGTCACCGACGAGGGCCCCGGCGTCCCGGCCGACCTGGGCGCGCGGATCTTCGAGCGGACGATCAGCGGACGGAACTCCACCGGGATCGGCCTGGCCGTCGCCCGCGACCTCGCGGAGGCCGACGGCGGCCGACTGGAGCTGCTCCAGGCCCAGCCGCCGGTGTTCGGCCTGTTCCTGTCCCGCACCCCGCCGGCCCGCAAGCCGGAGGAGGACCGGCCGACGGTGCGCTGACCGGGGTCACGGAACCCGCTGCGACTTCGGCTCCGGCTCGGGGTGGGGCTTCTTCGACTCGGCCACCAGGATCGACTCCGCCTCCTTCGCCGGCTGCACGCGGAACACCCACGTGCGGTACGACCAGAAGCGGAACAGGGTCGCGACGCCGATGCCGACGAACTTGAAGACGTTGCTCTGCAGCGGGCTGTCCCAGCCGAACCCGTAGGTCGCCGCGTACAGCACGCCGTTCTCGATCACCAGGCCGATCGCGCTGAAGAAGAGGAACAGCGTGAGTTCCTTGGTGCGGCCGCCCTTGTCGCGGTCCCGGTACGTCCAGTAACGGAAGCCGACGTAGTTGAACGCGATCGCGACCACCGTCGCGATGATGCTGGCGCGCACCACCGGCAGGTCGGAGACGTGCCGGACGAGGTTGAAGACGCCGAGGTTGACGAAGATGCCCGCAACGCCGACGGTGCCGAACTTGGCCACCTCGCGTACGAGCCGTTGCAGCCCCGAGGAACGAGGTTCCATGGCTGTGCAGCTCCCGTCGGTAGGTTTCGTCAGCCCAGCCATGCTAACCAGGCGGGCTCACCAATGCCTCCGCACCGGGCCACAGCTCGGAAACAGGTCGGAAAGAGGCCGGAAAGCGACCGGTAAGAGAGCGTGAGAGGGACGCGATCCGGCCGCCCCGGCGCGGCCGATACGCTAGAGGGGTGACGTTCCCGGTAGTCGGCATGGTCGGCGGGGGGCAGCTCGCGCGTATGACGCACGAGGCGGGCATCCCGTTGGGCATCAGGTTCAAGCTTCTCAGTGACACCCCTCAGGACTCGGCGGCGCAGGTCGTGAGCGATGTCGTCATCGGCGACTATCGCGACCTGGACACGCTGCGTGAGTTCGCGCGCGGTTGCGATGTGATCACCTTCGATCACGAACACGTACCCACCGAGCACCTTCGGGCCCTGGAGGCGGACGGCATCCCCGTGCGTCCCGGGCCCGACGCGCTGGTGCACGCCCAGGACAAGGGCGTGATGCGCGCGAAGCTCGACGCGATCGGCGTGCCGTGCCCGCGGCACCGGATCGTCGCCGATCCGGAGGACGTGGTCCGGTTCGCGGCCGAAGGGGACGGCTTCCCGGTCGTCCTCAAGACCGTCCGCGGCGGCTACGACGGCAAGGGCGTGTGGGTCGTGGAGACCGCCGAGGAGGCCTCCGACCCGTTCCGGGCCGGCGTCCCGGTCCTCGCCGAGGAGAAGGTCGACTACGTCCGCGAGCTCGCCGCCAACGTCGTACGCTCCCCGCACGGCCAGGCCGTCGCCTACCCGGTGGTGGAGTCGCAGCAGGTCAAGGGCGTCTGCGACACGGTCATCGCGCCCGCCCCGGGCCTGGACGAGTCCCTCGCGCTGCAGGCCGAGCGGATGGCGCTGACCATCGCCAAGGAGCTGGACGTCGTCGGGCACCTCGCCGTCGAGCTGTTCCAGACCCGCGACGGCCGCATCCTCGTCAACGAACTGGCGATGCGCCCGCACAACTCCGGCCACTGGACCCAGGACGGCGCGATCACCTCGCAGTTCGCCAACCACGTCCGCGCCGTCCTCGACCTCCCGCTCGGCGACCCGCGCCCGCGCGCCCCGTGGACGGTCATGGTCAACGTCCTCGGCGGCGACTACCCGGACATGTACTCCGCGTACTTGCACTGCATGGCCCGCGACCCCAAGCTCAAGATCCACATGTACGGCAAGGACGTGAAACCCGGCCGCAAGGTCGGCCACGTCAACACCTACGGCGACGACCTGGACGACGTGCTGGAGCGCGCCCGTCACGCAGCCGGCTACCTGAGAGGCACGATCACCGAATGAGCCCTGTTGTTGGCATCGTCATGGGGTCGGACTCCGACTGGCCGGTCATGGAGGCCGCCGCCAAGGCCCTGGACGAGTTCGAGATCCCCTACGAGGTCGACGTCGTCTCCGCGCACCGCATGCCGCGCGAGATGATCACGTACGGCGAGCAGGCCGCCGACCGCGGCCTGAAGGTGATCATCGCCGGCGCCGGGGGCGCCGCCCACCTGCCGGGCATGCTCGCCTCCGTCACCCCGCTGCCCGTCATCGGCGTGCCCGTGCCGCTGAAGTACCTCGACGGCATGGACTCCCTGCTGTCGATCGTGCAGATGCCGGCCGGCGTGCCCGTCGCGACCGTCTCCGTCGCCGGGGCCCGCAACGCCGGTCTCCTCGCGGCCCGCATGCTCGCCGCGCACGACGAGGACCTGCTGCACAAGATGCGCGACTTCCAGCAGGACCTCAACGACCAGGCCACCGAGAAGGGCAAGCGGCTGCGCTCCAAGGTCGAGGGCCAGGGCCTCTTCGGTTTCGGGAAGTGACGCGGATGACCTCCCTCGACGAGGCCCGCGCGCTGCTGCGTGAGTTCCCGGTCGCCGACGGCCACAACGACCTGCCGTGGGCGCTGCGCAAGAAGGCCGGCTACGACCTGGACGAGCTGGACATCGCCGGCCGCCAGGACGCGCGGCTGCACACCGACCTCCCGCGGCTGCGCGAGGGCGGCGTCGGCGCCCAGTACTGGTCGGTGTACGTGCCCTGCGAGCAGCCGGAGCCGGTGGCGGCGACGCTGGAGCAGATCGACTGCGTACGGCGGCTGCTGGCCCGCCACCCGGCCGAGCTGGCGCCCGCGCTGACCGCCGCCGACATGGAGGCGGCGCGCCGGGACGGCCGTATCGCCTCCCTGATGGGCGCCGAGGGCGGCCACTCCATCGCCAACTCGCTCGGCACCCTGCGCGGCCTGTACGCGCTCGGCGTGCGCTACCTGACGCTCACCCACAACTCCAACGTGGACTGGGCGGACTCCGCGACCGACGAGCCGAAGGCCGGCGGCCTGACCGCCTTCGGCCGCGAGGTCGTCCGCGAGATGAACCGGCTCGGCATGCTGGTCGACCTCTCGCACGTGGCGGCGACGACGATGCGGGACGCGCTGGACGCGACGAGCGCTCCGGTGATCTTCTCCCACTCGTCCTCCCGCGCCGTCTGCGACCACCCGCGCAACATCCCCGACGACGTCCTGGAGCGGCTGCCCGCCAACGGCGGGGTGGCGATGGTGACGTTCGTACCGAAGTTCGTGCTCCAGGCCGCCGTCGACTGGACGGCCGCCGCCGACGAGAACCTGCGCGCTCACGGCTTCCACCACCTCGACACCGGCCCCGAGGCGATGAAGCTGCACCGCGCCTTCGAGGAGCGCACCCCGCGCCCGGTCGCCACGGTGTCCACGGTCGCCGACCACCTGGACCACATGCGCGAGGTGGCCGGCATCGACCACCTGGGCATCGGCGGCGACTACGACGGCACCGCGTTCACCCCGGACGGCCTGAACGACGTCTCCGGCTACCCGAACCTGCTGGCCGAGCTGCTGGACCGCGGCTGGTCCAAGGCCGACCTGGCCAAGCTGACCTGGCAGAACGCGGTGCGGGTGCTGGGCGCGGCGGAGGACGTGGCCCGTGACCTTCAGGCGACCCGGGCGCCGTCCGTCGCCACGATCGAGTCGCTGGACGGCTGAGCGGCGAGGGCGGGGTAGTCGTTGTAGCCCTCCGCCCCGCCCACGTACATGAAGTACCGGTCCCGGACCGGGTTGAGAGGGGCGCCGAGGCGCAGCCGCTCGACCAGGTCCGGGTTGGCGAGGAACGGCCGGCCGAGCGCGACCAGGTCGGCACCGGCCGCCAGCATCTCCCGGGCGGCCCGGGTGACCGCCTCCGTGGAGAGGCCGGTCAGATCCGGGTTGCCGATCAGGACGCCGGGCCAGTCGGCGCGGATCCGCCGGTACCAGCCGGTGGCCGGGTCGGAGCGCACCAGGTGCAGATAGGCGAGGTCCAGCCCCTTCAGCCGGTCCAGGAGCGCCGCGTACAGGCCGTCGGTGTCGTCCTCGCGCACACCGTTGACGCGGCTCGCGGGGGAGATGCGTATGCCCACCCGGTCGGGGCCGATCGCGTCGGCCACCGCCTCGGTCACCTCCGCCGCGAACCGCACCCGCCGCTCGGCCGGGCCGCCGTAGCCGTCCGTACGGCGGTTGGTGTTGCCGGCGAGGAACTGGTGCAGCAGCATCCCGTTGGCCGAGTGCACCTCCACCCCCTCGAAGCCCGCCTCGACGGCCCGGCGGGCGGCGGCGGCGAAGTCCGCGACCGTGGCCCGGATGTCGTCCGCCGTCATCGCGCGCGGGACGGCTGCCTGCCGGTGGCCCCGCGGGGTGAAGATCGTCTCCGGCAGCGGGACGGGCGAGGGCGCCACCGGCGTCAGCCCGGTGGTCGCCGGATGGCTGACCCGGCCGCCGTGCTGCAGCTGCAGGAACATCCGCCCGCCGGCCGCCCGCACCGCGTCGGTGACCTGCCGCCAGCCGGCCGTGTGCCGGTCGGTGTGGATCGCGGTGATGTCCGGATACGTCTGCCCGACCGCGTTCGGCGTCGAACCCTCGGCGATGATCAGCCCGGCGGAGGCGCGCTGGGCGTAGTGAGCGGCCATGAGCGGCGTCGGGGTGCCGTCGGCCGCCGCGCGGTTGCGGGTGAGCGGGGCCATCACCAGGTGGTTCGGAAGGGCGAGCCGGCCGAGCCGGGCCGGGGCCAGGAAGTCCGTGGAGTCCGTTGTCTGCGTCATGCCGGCACGGTAGAACTTGACACTGATGTCAGATTCAAGCCCTGTCCGGGGAGGCGGCGGATGCGGATCGGCGAACTGGCCCGGCGCACCGGGGTGAGCGAGCGGTCGCTGCGCTACTACGAGGCCCAGGGGCTGCTCCGCGCCGAGCGCACCCCCGGCGGCCACCGCGACTACCCCGACGCGGCCGTCGACCGGGTCATCCGCATCCAGGAGCTGTACGCGGCCGGGCTGCACAGCGAGAAGATCCGGCAGCTGCTGCCCTGCATGCGCGACCGGGACGGCGGGCCCTCCGCGATCGCCACCCCGAAGCTGGTCGCCGACCTCACCGCCGAACGCGACCGCATCGACCGCATGATCGCCGACCTGCGGCGCTCCCGCGACACCCTGGACGAGGTCATCCGCACGGCCCGTGACGCCTGAACCAAGAGCCCCGGCCGCTGCCGGCCGGGGCTCTCGGGAAGATCCTGTTACGGCAGGTTGCGCGCCATCACGATCCGCTGGACCTGGTTCGTGCCCTCGTAGATCTGGGTGATCTTGGCGTCGCGCATCATGCGCTCCACCGGGTAGTCGCGGGTGTAGCCGTAGCCGCCGAGGAGCTGGACGGCGTCCGTGGTGACCTCCATCGCCACGTCCGAGGCGAAGCACTTGGCGGCGGCGCCCAGGTAGGTCAGGTCGGCGTCGCCGCGCTCGGAGGCGGCGGCGGCCTGGTAGGTGAGGGCGCGGGCCGCCGAGATCTTCATCGACATGTCGGCGAGCATGAACTGGATGCCCTGGAAGTCGGCGATCGCCTTGCCGAACTGCTTGCGCTCCTGGACGTAGCCCTTGGCGTAGTCGAGTGCGCCCTGGGCGACACCGAGCGCCTGGGCGGCGATGGTGATGCGGGTGTGGTCCAGGGTCTTCATCGCGGTGGCGAAGCCGGTGCCCTCCTCGCCGATCATGCGGTCGGCGGGGATGCGGACGTTGTCGAAGTAGACCTCGCGGGTCGGGGAGCCCTTGATGCCGAGCTTCTTCTCCGGGGCGCCGAAGGACACGCCCGGGTCGGACTTCTCGACGACGAAGGCGGAGATGCCCTTGGAGCGCTTCTCCGGGTCCGTCACGGCCATGACCGTGTAGTACTCCGACACGCCCGCGTTGGTGATCCAGCGCTTGACGCCGTTGAGGATCCAGAAGTCGCCGTCGCGGACCGCCTTGGTCTTCATGCCGGCCGCGTCCGAGCCCGCCTCCGGCTCGGACAGGCAGTACGAGAACATCACGTCGCCCTTGGCCAGGGGGGACAGGTACTTCTTCTTCAGGTCCTCCGAGCCGGAGAGGATCACCGGGAGGGAGCCCAGCTTGTTCACGGCGGGGATGAGGGAGGAGGACACGCAGGCGCGGGCCACCTCCTCGATCACGATGACCGTGGCGAGCGCGTCGGCGCCGGCGCCGCCGTACTCCTCGGGGACGTGCACCGCGTGCAGGTCGTTGGCGACCAGGGCGTCGAGGGCCTCCTGCGGGAAGCGGGCCTCCTCGTCCACCGCCGCGGCGAACGGCGCGATCTTCGCCTCGACCAGGGAACGGACGGCGTCCCGGAGCATGTCGTGCTCCTCGGACGGGCGGTACAGGTCGAAGTCAGCCGATCCGGCCACGGTCTCTCACGCTCCAAAGACGCAGTGATACTGACGCTAATTACCGTTAAGTAACTCAAATTTTAGAGGGCGGCCCGGGGGACGCCTACGTGAGCTTGGCGACAGCGGGGAAATTGCCCGGTGGACGGCCCGACTATGCTCGGCTCCGCATCACCGACGTACCCGATCTGGAGCACATCCATGAGCCTGAAGATCACCGTGATCGGCACCGGCTATCTCGGCGCCACGCACGCCGCGGCCATGGCCGAGCTGGGTTTCGAGGTGCTGGGGCTCGATGTCGTACCTGAGAAGATCGCGATGCTGGAGCGCGGCGAGACCCCGATGTACGAGCCGGGGCTGGAGGAGCTGCTGCGCAAGCACGTCGCGGGCTTCGAGGGCTCCACCGGGCGGCTGCGGTTCACCACCGACTGGGCCGAGGCCGGCGCGTTCGGCGATGTCCACTTCGTCTGCGTGAACACCCCGCAGCGGCACGGGGACTACGCGGCCGACATGTCGTACGTCGACTCCGCGATCTCCTCGCTCGCCCCGCATCTGCACGGCCCGGCCCTGGTCGTCGGCAAGTCGACGGTGCCGGTGGGCTCGGCCGACCGGCTGGCCGGCTACCTCGCCGCGCACGCCCCGGCGGGCGGGGACGCCGAGCTGGCCTGGAACCCGGAGTTCCTGCGCGAGGGCTTCGCCGTGCAGGACACCCTGCACCCGGACCGGATCGTGGTGGGCGTGCGCAGCGAGCGCGCCGAGAAGCTGCTGCGCGAGGTGTACGCCACGCCGGTCGGCGAGGGCACGCCGTTCGTCGTGACCGACTTCCCGACCGCGGAGCTGGTGAAGACGGCCGCGAACTCCTTCCTCGCCACGAAGATCTCCTTCATCAACGCGATGGCGGAGGTGTGCGAGGCCGCGGGCGGTGACGTGGCGAAGCTGGCGGAGGCCATCGGGCACGACGACCGGATCGGGGCGAAGTTCCTGCGTGCCGGGATCGGGTTCGGCGGCGGCTGTCTGCCCAAGGACATCCGGGCGTTCATGGCGCGGGCCGGTGAGCTGGGCGCGGACCAGGCGCTGACCTTCCTGCGCGAGATCGACTCCATCAACATGCGCCGGCGCGGCCAGATGGTGGAGATGACCCGGGAGGCGCTCGGCGGCGGCTCCTTCCTCGGCAAGCGGGTCGCGGTGCTCGGTGCCACGTTCAAGCCCGACTCGGACGACGTCCGTGACTCGCCGGCGCTGAACGTGGCCGGCCAGATCCACCTCCAGGGCGGCCAGGTCACCGTGTACGACCCGAAGGGCATGCAGAACGCCCGCCGGGTCTTCCCCACGCTCGGGTACGCCGACTCGGCGCTGGAGGCGGTCCGGGGCGCCGATGTCGTCCTGCACCTCACCGAGTGGCGGGAGTTCCGCGAGCTGGACCCGGCGGCGCTCGGCGAGGCCGTGGCGGACCGGGTGATCCTGGACGGCCGCAACACGCTCGACCCGGAGGTGTGGCGCCGGGCGGGCTGGACGTACCGGGCGATGGGCCGTCCGACGGCCTGAGGGGATGCGGGCACACGGATGACGCCGGTTCGGCCGAGGCTCAGTCGGCCGAACCGGCGTCTTTCCGCATTCTGCACCACGTCGCCGTGTCTCACGCACCCTTCGCCCGGTAGCGCCGCATCTTCGCCCGCGCCCCGCACACCTGCATCGAGCACCAGCGGCCGCGTCCGGCCGGGCTGCGGTCGTAGTACGCCCAGTGGCAGGTCTCGGCCTCGCAGGCCTTCAGCCGCATCCAGGTGCCCTCCGTGAGCGCCTCGGCGACGGCGGCGGCGACCCGGGAGAGCAGCGGGCCGTCCGGGGCGGGAGCGAGCGCCGCCGAGCCGTCCCGCTCGTCGACGGCGACGTACAGGGGGGCGCGGGACAGCAGCTCGCCGAGCGGGGTCACCGCGCGGTGCGGCCGGTGCCCGGCGTGCGCGAGCAGTACGGCCCGCAGGGACTCCCGCAGCTCCCGTGCCTCCTCCAGCCCGTCCTCGGCGATCCCGAAGCGGCCCCGGCCCTCCTCGGTGTCCAGCGCGTCCGCGCCGCTTTCCAGGTCCAGCGTGTTGACCAGGGACTCGACCAGCGCCAGCGCTCCGGGGGCGGCCGATCTCTCATTCATGCTTGCGACGTTACCCCCGATGCGGGAGCATGCAGTAACCGTTACCGGTTGACGACCGTCAGGGGTAACGCCTTAGGTGACGCAAGGAGGTAGTCATGGCTCTCGCCAAGCTCGGTGTCGTCGTCCTGGACTGTCCCGATCCCCGTGCGCTGGCCCGCTTCTACGCCGCGGTGCTGGGCGGCACGGTGGAGGCGGACTCCGACGACAGCGGCGAGTGGGTGGACCTGAAGGTGCCCGGCGGGCCGGCGCTGGCCTTCCAGGAGGCGCCGGGGTACGTGCCGCCGGAGTGGCCCGCGGCGGACGGCTCGCAGCAGTTCCATCTGGACCTGGTCGTGGAGGACCTGGACGCGGCCGAGAAGGGGGTGCTGGAGCTGGGGGCGCGGCCGCTGGACGCCGACGACCGCGAGCGGACCTTCCGTGTGTACGCCGACCCGGCGGGGCACCCGTTCTGCCTGTGCGCCTGCTGAGCCGTCCCGAAGGAGGACTGATGGCGTCCGTCGCCCGATTCCGTTCCGTCGTGCTCGACTGTCCCGATCCGCACGCCCTGGCCGCCTTCTACGCGGCGGTGGCCGGGGGCACCCCGCAGGCCGAGGACGACGACTGGGTCGTGCTGAAGGTCCCGGACGGGCCACGGCTGGCCTTCCAGCGGTCCGAGGGGTACACCCCGCCGGAGTGGCCGCGCGCGGACCGCAACGGCCAGCAGTTCCACCTCGACTTCGACGCGGGGAGGACCTGGGCGGAGGTCGACGCGGCCCATGAGCGGGTGCTCGCGCTGGGCGCCCGGCCGCTGGATCTGGAGGACCGGGAGAAGAAGGACTTCCAGGTGTACACCGATCCGGCCGGGCATCCGTTCTGCCTGTGCCGGATCGCTCACCCGTGATCCACCTGCCGACCGGTCGGTCACATGCGGGGCTTGCGGCGGGGACGTAGGACGGAAGCACACGGGACCCGCCCGGGTCCCCGCCTCCGAGGAGGAGCCATGACCCAGTCCCAGATGATGCCTGCCCTCACGCAGCAGATGCAGGAGTGCATCGAGGCGTGCATGAACTGCCACAGCATGTGCGAGGAGACCATGAGCTCGTGCATGCAGAAGGGCGGCCAGCAGCAGATGCAGGTCATGCGCGCGCTGATGGACTGTTCCGAGACGACCCGCATGTGCGCCGACATGATGATGCGCCGCTCGCCCATGTCCCCCGACATGTGCATGCTCTGCGCGAAGGTGTGCGACATGTGCGCCGAGGCGTGTATGTCCATGCCCGACGACCAGCAGATGATGCGCTGCGCGGAGGCGTGTCGCCGCTGCGCGGACACCTGTCGGGCGATGGCGGGCGCCAAGATGTGACACCCGCCGCAGGGGCCGCGGCTCCCCTGGGAGCCGCGGCCCCTCACCGGGTCACCAGGTGAAGCCCTTCTGGACCTCCATGCAGGCGCCCTTCTGGTCGCCGGGGAGCACGGCCGCCGACGTGGGTGCCTTCGTCGGCTGGGCGGGTGCCTTGTACCCGGTGCCGGTGCGCCAGTCGGCGCCCACGAGCAGCGTGACGCCCGAGACGTCGGTCGACTTCCGCACCTGCTTCAGCGGTACCCCGAGCGCCTGGGCCACCGCCTGGGCGTCGCCTTCCAGGTCGGCGCTGGGATACAGGACGGTGGTCCTGGCCTGCGAGGCCGGTGTGGCGTCCGCCGTGGCCCGGGCGAACCCCTTGCCCTGCAGGACCTGGACGACCGCGAGCGCCCGCTGCTGGGCCGGGGCCTGGCCGTCCGCTCCGGTGCCGTTGCGGACCTGCACCGCGATCCTGCCGTCCGGGTCGGCGGGGGTCTTCGCCTTCTCCTCGGCCTTCTTCTTCACGCCGCGTCCGTCCAGCGGGCTGTCGTCGCGGACCATGGAGAGGAGCTGGTCGGCGTCCTCGGGCGCGGGCACGAGCCGGTCGTGGTCCTGCGACCACTGCACGGTCGGCAGCGTCGTCATCGTGATGCGCTCGGTGGGGACCCGCTTGAACTCCTCGGACAGGTCGTACAGCTTCTTGATCGTCCCCAGGCCCTCGTCGACCTCGAGGGCCTTCGTCGCGGTCTCCGCCAGGTCGCGCATCGCGCCGGGGTTGTCCAGCGTCGCCTTCTCGCGCAGCTGGCGCACCATCGCGTTCATGTACATGTGCTGGGCGTGGGTCCGGCCGAGGTCGGTGCCGTCCTCGAAGCCGTAGCGGGTGCGCAGCCACTGCAGGGCCTGCTCGCCCTTGACGTACGTGGTGCCCTTCTTCAGCTTCAGTCCCGAGCCGTGGCCGTCGTGGGTGTGCGACCAGACGTTCTGCTTGACGCAGACCGGGACGCCTCCGATGGCGTCCGCCATGTCGACCACGCCGGAGAAGTCGACCATCATGAAGTGGTCGATGTGGATGTTGGTCAGCTTCTGCCAGGTGGCGACCGTGCAGCCGGGGCCGCCGCGGGCCAGCGACTCGTTCGCCATGGCGAGGGAGAGCGCCGGGTACGTGTGGCCGCTGTGCGGGTCGGTGCACCTGGGGATCGGGATCTCCGTGTCACGGGGCAGGCTGACCACGGACATGTTGGTGCGGTCGGCGGACACGTGCACCAGCATCTGCACGTCCGCGAGCCCCGCGCGGCCCACCTCCTTCCTGGCCCCGCCGAGCGCCAGGTCCTTCGCGCTGTTGCGGCTGTCCGAGCCGATCAGCAGGACGTTCAGCGGTGTCTGGCCGGCGGCGTTCGGGGTCGCCTTCGGCACATCGGAGTCGCCCAGGTTCAGCTTGTCCTTCTGGATGTTGGCGTTGAGGTGCTCGTAGTAGAGGTAGGCCGCGCCGGCGGTGCCGAGTATCACGACCGCCAGGGTCAACGCCGACCAGCGCAGTATCCGGCGCTTGGGCTTCGGTGATCCGGGCTCCGGACGGCGTCTGCGTCCGCCGCCGCGCCCGTGGCCGCTCCGCCCGCCCTCCGCCTCGCTCTCCGCACCGGGTTCGCCGGCGTGCCGAGCCCGCGGCACCGCCCCTTCCTGGTCCACGCTGCTGTGTGCCATCTCCTGCCTTCCCGCCCTCGGCACCCTTACACCGCGGCTTCGTCGCGCGCCCACCGTCCTCCGGAGGTGTACGGCGCCCCTGTCGTTGTCTGCCGGCCGTGCCCCGGTCGCCGGGCACCGGCCGAAGCGCGGGGCCGGACCGGCCCGCGCCGTGGCGCTGCGTTCAGTTAGACGCAGGAGGAAGCCCGGACGTCACAAGGCGCCGGTGACTTCGTCGAGGGGTACGGACGCACCCTCGCTGTCCTGACGAGGCTTCAGCGTCCTTACGGGCAGCGCCCGTTGCGCCGGTACGGTCCCCGGCGGCGTCGTGGGGGGCGCCCCGCACGGCGGGTGCGCCGCGGCACCCGGTGCTCCGCCGGGGCGATCTCGTCCCCCACCCACGGCCCCCCAAAGACCCTCAGCGCGGTCGGTCGAACGGTGCGCGAGGTCACGGCCGTTCCGCACCGGATCGCACACACTGTCCGCACAGTTCAGCGCCTGGGCGCAGCGATGACAAACCCCACGCCGAGGACAGCCGTCCGACTAGTCCGGTATGCGATGAATGGACGGCATGCTTTGGCCCATGCTTTACCCGGCCACTGCCCCGGCGGGCCCTAGTTGCCGGTGACCGTCACCTTCTCGTCGTTGTTCAGCTCGTTCACGAGCGTCTTCACCTTCGCCTTGTCCCAGACGAGGTTGCCGCCGACGGAACCGGAGATCGGCATGTTCAGGGAGGTGCCGTCACCGCCCTGGACGCCCTTCATCGCCCAGAACATCGAGGCCAGGTCCCACAGGGACATGTCCTTGTCGACGATCAGGGAGTCCAGGCCCGCGCCCATGACCGGGTAGAACGTGAAGGGGTTGAGCACCGTGGACGGCGTGGCCACCTGGTGGGCCAGCGCCGACAGGAACTTCTGCTGGTTCTTGGTGCGCTGCAGGTCGGAGGCGGCGAAGGCGTGCCGGGTGCGGACGAAGGCGAGGGCCTGCTGGCCGTTCAGGGTCTGGTTGCCGGCCTTGAAGTCGGCGCCGGACCACTTGTCCTTGAAGCCCTTGTCGATATTGATCTCGACGCCGCCCACCGCGTCCACGATGTTGGCGAAGCCCTGGAAGCCGATCTCCACATAGTGGTCGATGTGCAGCCCGGTGTTGGCCTCGATCGTGCGGACCAGCAGGGTCGGGCCGTCCTCGGCGTAGGTCGCGTTGAGCTTCTCCTGCCGGCCCGTGGCCGGGTAGGTCTTGCCGGACGTCCCCTTGAACGACGGGACGGTCACGTTCGAGTCGCGCGGCAGCGAGACCAGCGTGTCGCCGTTGTCGCCGACGTGCAGGATCATCATCGAGTCGGTGCGCTTGCCCTCGGCGCCGCCCGTGTGCAGCTTCTTCTCGTCCGCCTTGGACATGCCCTCACGGCTGTCCGAGCCGACGATCAGGTAGTTCGTGCCGGAGCCCGAGGCGGGCCGGTCGATGACCGTGGCCAGGTCGACCTCGCGGCGCAGCTTGGAGTCGGCCCAGAAGTAGGTCCCGACCGAGGTGACGACCAGCACGGTCCCCAGCGTGATCGCGGTCCACTTGATCCGGCGGCGCCAGTTCGGCGCGGGGCGCGGGGCGCGGACCGGCGCGTCCGCCGTACCGCCCGGGCCGCGGCCGCCGGGGGTGCCGTAGACCTGGCCGGTGTTGTAACCGCTGTCGTAACCGGCGCCCTCGTCGTATCCCCGGCCGTCCACGTACGACGGCTGCTGCGGGACACCGGCCCCGTACGGCGGCGCCGACGGGCCGGGATCGCCGTACGAGCGCTGCCCCGGGGGCACCCCCGGGCCGCGCCGCACCTGACGCATCACGCGGGCACCCTCCGGCTGCGCGCCGCCACTGCCGCGTCCGTACCGCGGGCCGCGGTTGTCGTCGGACCATCCCTCGGGCCAGTCATTCATGCGCCCCAGTGTGCAGGGCGCCGCGGTGTGCCGTACAAGGGCTGTCGGAAAATAACAGCGCCGCTGTTGCGAAGCTGACACAAATTCCGCGAATGTCGCCTCGGCATAAGGTGGAGGGCATGACAGACCAGGTCACGGACGCGAATCCGGACATCGAACCGGACATCCCCGGCAAGCCGACCTCCGCCTCGCGCACCACTCTCAGCCACATCATGACCCACAGCGACACCAACCTGCTGGGGACGGTGCACGGCGGTGTGATCATGAAGCTGGTCGACGACGCCGCGGGCGCCGTGGCCGGCCGGCACTCCGGCGGCCCCGCCGTCACCGCGTCCATGGACGAGATGGCCTTCCTGGAGCCGGTCCGCGTCGGCGACCTGGTCCATGTGAAGGCGCAGGTCAACTGGACCGGCCGGACCTCCATGGAGGTCGGCGTGCGCGTCCTCGCCGAGCGCTGGAACGAGTCGGCCCCGCCCACCCAGGTCGGTTCCGCCTATCTGGTCTTCGCCGCCGTCGACGCCGACGGCAAGCCGCGCCGGGTGCCGCAGGTGCTCCCGGAGACCGACCGTGACCGCCGCCGCTACCAGGAGGCCCAGATCCGCCGCACCCACCGCCTGGCCCGCCGCCGCGCGATCCGCGAGCTGCGGGAGAGGCGTGCCGCCGAAGGCTACGAGGACTGAGGGGCCCTGGGGCTCAGCACACCACCTCGTTGCCGCGCACCACGTTCTGCTGCGGCTGCTGCGGGTCGTCGAAGCGGACCTTGCGCACGTCCTTGAAGTCGGCCCCGGCGGTCACCTTCAGCAGCGGCCCCTGACCTGGTACGGGGCTCAGCCCGGCGCCGGGCAGGGCGGTGGCCAGGGAGCGGGCGGAGCGGTCCCAGCGGGGGTCGTAGGAGATGACCGTGCGCGGCACGTGGGCGGGGGCGTCCACCGGCTGGTGGGTCGTGGCGAAGCCGGTCGCCGCGAGCGCCGCGTCGACCCGTTTCGCCAGGCCGGCCGTGCCGGTGCCGTTCGCCACAAGGACCCGGATCTGCCGCGGGTCCACCTCCACCGGCGCAGCCGACGGGCCGTGCTGCGGGCGGCCCGCGCTGAGCGGCTTGTCGTCGCGCAGGGACGCGAAGAGCCGGGCCGTCCTGGCCTCGTCCCACTTCAGGGTCGAGCCGATGCCCTTGACCTGGTAGTCCAGCTGCGCGATGGGCACGGTGGTGAACTCGGAGGAGGACGGGGAGAAGTTCCGCATGGCCCGGCCGAGGTCGAGCAGCTCGTCGGTGCCGAAGCCCACGTCGGCGCGGACCGAGCCGAGCACCGCCCGGGTCACGTCCCTGAACCGCATCGGGTTCAGCAGCACCCCCGAGGAGGTGGCCCGGTCGATCAGCTCGGCCAGGAACTGCTGCTGCCGCTTCATCCGGCCCAGGTCGCTCGCCCCGTCGATGTGCCGGGCCCGCACGTACTGCAGGGCCTGGCCGCCCATGAGGGTGTGCGTGCCGGGGGCGAGGTCGAGGCCGGTGTAGGAGTCCTTCAGCGGTGTCGTCGTGCACACCGGCACCCCGCCGAGGACGTCCACGGTCTTCATGAAGCTGGCGAAGTCGACCTCCAGATAGTGGTCGATCTTCACATGGGTCATGTTCTCCACCGTGCGGACGGTCAGCTGGGGGCCGCCCTCGGCGTAGGCCGCGTTCAGCCTGATCGGGTGCGGTCCGTGCGGCAGTCCGGTGGCCGGGTCGGTGTGCGCGGGCACCTCGGCGTACGAGTCGCGGGGCAGGCTCACCACGGTGGCCCGGTCCCGGTTCTCCGAGATGTGCACGATCATCATCGTGTCCGTGCAGTGGCAGGGCGCCCCGCCCAGCCGGTACGCCCGCCGTTCCTGCTCGGTGATCCGGTCCCGGCCGTCGGTGCCGACCAGCAGGACGTTCGTGCCATGGCCCGCGCGCGGCCGGTTCTTCATGTCCTTGAAGGCGTCGACCCGGGCGATGCCCGCGTCCAGGCTGCTCATCACCGCGTGCCCGATCCCGGCGGAGGCGAGCACCACGACCGACAGCGTGGTCACCGCCCGCATGGCCCAGCGGGGCCGGGGCCGGGGCGGCCGGACGGGCCGCACGGGCCGCTCGGGCGGGCGCGGCACACGGCGGGACGGCTGCGGTCGGCGCTGCGGACGCACAGGGGACCGAGGCGGGCTGGCCAAGGGGGACACCTCCGGACGAGGCCGTACGTGGGATCCGTGAGCACCGTAGGCCGATACGATCTCCAGCCCGGTCCGCCGCCCCTGCGGCGCGCACCGGTGTCCCCCGTTCGCGGTAACGTGAGGCCCCTATGAACGCCAAGCCCGACGTGCAGCTCCCCGCTGTGTCCGTGATCATGCCCGTCCTCAACGAGGAGCGGCACCTGCGCGCGGCCGTCCAGGCGATCCTCGCCCAGGAGTACGCCGGCGAGATGGAGGTCGTCGTCGCCCTCGGTCCGTCCACGGACCGCACGGACGAGATCGCGGCCCAGCTCGTGGCCGAGGACGCGCGCGTGCACACCGTCCCGAACCCGACCGGCCGCACCCCCGCCGCGCTGAACGCGGCGATCAAGGCCTCCCGGCATCCGATCGTGGTGCGCGTAGACGGCCACGGCATGCTCTCGCCGGACTACATCGCCACCGCCGTGCGGCTCCTGGAGGAGACCGGCGCGCAGAACGTCGGCGGCATCATGCACGCCGAGGGCGAGAACGACTGGGAGCGCGCGGTCGCCGCCGCGATGACCTCGAAGATAGGTGTCGGCAACGCCGCCTTCCACACCGGCGGCGAGGCGGCCCCCGCGGAGACCGTCTACCTCGGTGTCTTCCGCCGCGAGGCCCTGGAACAGCAGGGCGGGTACAACGAGGAGTTCATCCGCGCCCAGGACTGGGAGCTGAACTTCCGCATCCGTGAGGCGGGCGGCCTGATCTGGTTCTCGCCCGAGCTGAAGGTGTCGTACCGGCCGCGGCCGAGCGTGCGCGCCCTCGCCAGGCAGTACAAGGACTACGGCCGCTGGCGGCACGTCGTCGCCCGCTACCACTCCGGCTCCATCAACCTGCGCTACCTCGCCCCGCCGGCGGCGGTGTGCGCGATCGCCGCCGGGCTCGTGGCCGGTGCGGCGCTCACCCCGTGGGGCCTCGTCGTCCCCGGCGGCTATCTGGCGGCGATCGTCGCGGGCTCGGTCCCGGCGGGCAGGGGGCTGCCCCTGAAGGCCCGGCTGCAGATTCCGGTGGCCCTGGCCACCATGCACATGTCGTGGGGCTGGGGCTTCCTGACCAGCCCGAAGTCGCTGGCCAGGAAGGTCATCGCGGCACGGCGACCGGCGGTGCCCGCCGCGCACTGAGCGGCTGCGGAGTCCCGGGCCCTTCGGGGAGGCCCGGGACTACGGCATCGCCCGCTCCCCGCTCAACTGGCGCACTGGACCTTGTCCGCCGTCGACTTGTCGACCGACGGTGCCTTCGACGGGCCGGTGAGGGAGACCCCCGCGCCCTTGAAGTCCTTGCCCAGGGTCAGTGTCATCGCCGGCAGGCCCTGGGAGTTGGTCACGCTCCTGCCGGGCTTGAGGGCGGAACCGGGCAGGCCCATGAGGTGGGCCAGCTCCCTCGCCTGAGCGGCCTGGCCGGGCGCGTACTCAAGGGTGGTCCGGTCCAACGGCGCC
This sequence comes from Streptomyces sp. NPDC001851, assembly GCF_040297165.1. NCBI lineage: Bacteria > Bacillati > Actinomycetota > Actinomycetes > Kitasatosporales > Streptomycetaceae > Streptomyces > Streptomyces sp. NPDC001851. Next base: position 162,871 of record NZ_JBEOYR010000018.1, read on the forward strand.
GGCGCGTTGCCCGCGTTCTCGGACTTGAGCACGCCCTCCTTGGTCTGCAGCCAGGCCAGGGTCTCCTGCGCACTGCCGGCGTCGGCACCGCCGTTGAGGATCCGCACCCGCACGTCGGAGGGCGCGGACCGGCTGCCCTTCAGGCGCGCGGCCTCCGCGTCCTTCTCCGCCTTCTGCTTCTTCTTCACCTCGGTGAAGGAGACGTCGTTCTTGATCGCGTCGAAGACCTGCGGAGCGGTGGTCTGGTTGACGATGACCGTCTTGTGGACGACGCCGTCGGCCGGGTTGTCGATCACGGGCACGGTCACGAACGAGATGTTCTTCACCGGTACCTTCTTCAGCTCCAGCGCGATGTCCTTGAGCGTGCTCACGTGGCCGATGCCCTTGTCGACGGTCAGCGCCTTCGTGGCGGCCTCGGCGAGGTCGATCAGCTTGCTCGGGTCGGTCAGCGTGTCGCCGGAGGACATCTTGCGCATCAGCGAGGCCATGAACTGCTGCTGCACCTTGATGCGGTCCAGGTCGCCCTGGTTGCCCCAGCTGTGCCGGGTCCGGACGAAGGCCAGCGCCTGCTCGCCCTCGATCTTGTGCTGGCCGGCGGGCAGGTTCAGGTGGGAGTCCTTGTCGTTCACCGCGTGGGCGAGGCACACGTCCACCCCGCCGACCGCCGTGGTCAGCGTCTTCACCGCGTTGAAGTCGACCATCATGAAGTGGTCCGGCATGATCCCGGTGACCTGCTGCACGGTGCGCATGGTGCAGCCGGGGTCGCGGCCGTCCTGGCCCAGGCTGGTGTTGAACCGCACGTTCTCCGTGCCGGGGATGACCTTGGTCGAGTCGTCCGGCTGCTTCGTCGGGCAGTCCGGCACGTTCACGATCAGGTCGCGCGGGATGCTGAGCGCGGTCGCGTTCGTCCGGTCCTTGGAGACGTGCAGCAGGATGTTGGTGTCGGCGTGCCCGACGCTGCCCTTGTCGCCGTAGCCCTCGTTGCCCTTGCCGGTGCGCTTGTCGGTGCCGATGATCAGGATGTTGAAGGCGTCGTCCTTGCTGAAGCCGTCCTTGGCCGCGCTGCCGACGTCCGTCGTGGTGACGTTGCCCTCAAGGTGCTTGAGATACAGGTAGCCGGCGGTGCCGACGGCGACCAGCACGAACGCCGTGCCGCCGGCGGTCCACGCCAGCACCTTCTTCGCCTTGGACTTCTTCTTCACCGGCCGCCGGGCCGCCCGCCGCCCCTGCGGCGTCTCCGGCTCGCCGCCCCGGCGCCGGGCCGAGCGCGGCGCCGGCACCTCGGCGCCGCGCGCCTGCCGTGCCTCGCGGGTCGCCCCGGACGCCGCGTCCTCACGGCGGCGCGACCCGCGCGCGTTGTCACCGGGAGCGGGTCTGCGAGGGCTGGGGACCGACGACTGCGGTGCGGAAGGACCCAGTCGCAGTTCGTATTCGCCGGTGTTCGGATTGAGCACCCACTGATCTGCGGGGTCGATGTTGTCCGCCCGCCCACGGCCTTGCGCGTCCACGGTTGTCCGAATCCTCCGTCGGGGCCACGCGGCGCCTTCCCCCCAAAGGCGCTCGGGTCTCGGTGAAACAGTGCACGACCCCAGGACGGACCTCGCGGTCAGGTGCACCGGGTCGCTCACCCTATCCGCCCAGTTCAGCGTCGGGCGACGCCGGTGACAAATTCCACGTTCCTACAACTGGGCAATCCGGCGCATTTCCTGGGATGGAAGTTCGGTGTCTTGATGTGCGCACTACTCGCAGCTGTGTTCGGCGGCGGTGTTCCCGCGGAACGTGGGCGCGGGCGAGGGGTCGCTCCCGCCGTCCGCCCCCGGCGCGTCCCGGGGCGCCGTCCGGGCCACCGCCACGGGCTGGTCGGTCCGCAACCGCGCGAACAGCCGCTCGGCTTCCGGCTCCACGAGCTGGTCACGGTTGGCGTCGTAGACGTACGACTCCCTCGGTACGGTCAGGAACTGCACCCGTTCGGTGGGGATGTCGCGCAGCCCGCGCACCAACTGGTACAAGCCGCGCAGACTGGCCAGTTCCGGATCGGTGGTCAGCGAGGAGGTCGCCGCGTCCAGCACCGGATACAGCTTCACCGGGTTCAGCAGGACGTCGTTGCTCTGCACCTTGTCGACCAGGGCGCCGAGGAACCGCTGCTGGCGTTCCATCCGCTCGGTGTCGCTGCCGCCGCCGAGCGACTTGCGGGCCCGCACGTACCCGAGCGCCTGCTCGCCGTCGAGCACGACCTTCCCCGCCGGCAGCTTCAGCCGGGCCGCCTTGTCGTCGATGGGCTCCTTCAGGCAGACCTGCACCCCGTCGACGGCGTCCACCATCTCCTTGAAGCCGCTGAAGTCCACGACCACGTGATGGTCGATCCGAATGTCCGTCAGCTTCTCGACCGTCCGGATCGTGCAGGCCGAACCGCCCACCTGGAAGGCGTGGTTGAACATCGCGAACACCGGGAGGCTGCGGCTGCCGTCCGCCTGCCGGCAGCCGGGGATGTCCACCATCAGATCCCTCGGCAGCGACACGGCGGTGGCGCTGTGCCGGTCGGCGGCCAGATGCAGCAGGATCGTCGTGTCCGACCGCTCGCCGCCCAGATCCCGCCCGTACGCGGAGTTCCCGCTCCCGGCCCGCGTGTCGGACCCGATCAGCAGGATGTTCTGCGCCCCCCGCACCAGCGCGGTGGGCCGCTCCCGCTCGTACCGGGCCAGTTCGCGGGCGGCCGCCTCGTCCGGGGTGATGTTCGCGCTGAGCTTGGCGTAGACGGCCCAGCCGGTCCCCGCGGCGGCCGCGACGAGCAGGGCCAGCCCGCACCCCGCCCCCCTCGCCCACCGCCGCCGACCGGTACCGGAAACCCTGCGAGCGGAGTCGGTCACGGCCGGGGCACCCCCTCATGGCGTACGGGCGTCGTGTCCTGCTCTGTCGTGTCCTGCTCTTCCTACGACGATGGCGGGGAAGGGGGAGGGAGGCGCCCTGTGCTGCTCCGATCGGGGGACGGCAGTGCCGCTGGGGGCGCGGGGCTGCATCGATGTGCGGCTCCGCCGCGCGGGCGCGGGCAACCGCCACGGCGCCGCACCCGCCGTACGGCCGAAGCGCCCCCTCTCAACGGCGCACGGCGGTCACCCGCTCACTCTCGACCCGCTTGGCGAGCGCCTCCTCGTCCAGCCGCTCCAGATGCCGGCACAGCACCACGGACCCCCCGACGGCCAACGGCGCGTACAACCCGGCGCTGACCCCCTCCCACGTGTCGTACGGCAGCCCCGACAGCAACCTCGACCCGGGCCCCGTCAGGCCGAGTGACGGCGCGTCCGCGAGCGCCCGCTCGACAACCTCGGCCCCGCTGAGCTCGGCCCCCGCGACAATCAGCGCAGCACCCTCCGCGTCGACCGGGGCGAACGGCGCGAACCGGTCGCCCTGCCCCGGCACTTCCACGGCGTAGTCGACGAACCCCTCGGGAGGCTGGGGGAACCGCCCGCCCAGCGGCCGCAGCGCGAGCGCCACCCGCTCCCCGCGGCAGGCCCGCGCCGCGTCCAGGGCGTCCGGACCGCTGACGACGACATCCGCGACCGCCGGGTCCCCGCCGAGGTCCGCGACCGCGCCCACCGCCGAGCAGGCCAGCAGCCACACCGCCGTCTGCCAGTGCGCGGGCAGCAGCAGCGCGACCCGGTCACCGGGCCCGGCGGAGAGGTCGCCCTGGAGGAGGTTCGCGGTCTTGGCCACCCAATTGGCGAAGGTGGCCACGGACAGTTCGACGCGTTCGCCCGTGGCATCGTCGTAGAAGGTCACCAGCGGGCGGCCGGGGTCCGCGGCGAGCGCGGAAGCCAGCAGGTCGGCAGGGGTGCGATCGGTGGCGTTCACCCGGGAAAGGGTACGCGCGGGCGGACACGTGCCGCGTGCGACGGGGGCACCGGTTCGGCGGAACGGCTGCCGACGGGCCGTCAGTTCACCGTTGGACAGATTCGTATGACTATGTCCAGGATCATCACCATGCGTGGATTCCTGACTTCGTCCATCGGCGCACCGTCCGCCGGCGCACCGTCGCTCGCCGTCTGCTCGATCGGCGTGCCCTGTGCCGCGGCCCTCGCCCTCGCGCTGGCCCCGCCCGCGTCCGCCGCGCCCGCTGCCGCCGCCCCGGGCGCCGCCGATGCCGCGGTCCCCGGAAGCACCCGCTCGCTGCCGCTCGTCCCGCTCTCCGGCGAGCGCGTCCTCGGCACCGCCCCGGAGCAGGGGGTGTACCGGCCCGAAGGCGAGCACTTCTCCCTGGTCGGGGTCGTCTGGCGGGACCCGGGCAGCGAACTGCGCGGCCGGGTCCAGGTGCGCACCCGGTCGGCCGCGACGGGGGAGTGGTCCGGCTGGCAGGACCTCGACACGCACAACGACGACCACGGCGCCGACCCGGGCACGGCGGAACGGGACGCCCGGCGGGTGCGCGGGGCGACCGCACCGCTGTGGGTGGGCGAGGCGGACGGCGTGGACGTACGGGTCCGCGCCGACCCCACGGGCGCGGGGGGCGGCCGTACGGATGCGCGGGGCGACCGCACCGGCGAGCCGCGGCCGCCGCTGCCGTCGGGGCTGCGCCTGGAACTGGTCGACCCCGGCGACGAGGCGCCGCCCGCGGGCGCGCCGGCCGACCCGCCGCACACCGGCCTGGACACGGCCGCGGCGCGGGAGGCCTCGGCCGCCAACACCGACGTCACCCGCTTCGGCGCGCTGCAGATCCCGGAGCTGGGCCGGCGGGCCACCGAACGCGAACTCACCCGCCTGCGGGGGCCGGTGCGGGGCAAGCCGCACATCGGGCCCCGTCCGCGGATCGTCACGCGCCGCGGCTGGGGCGCGGACGAGTCACTGCGCCAACGCGGGTTCGTCTACGCCAAGAAGGTCAAGGCGGCCTTCGTGCACCACACGGCCTCGGGCAACAAGTACGCCTGCTCCCAGGCCCCCTCCGTCATCCGCAGTATCTACCGCTACCACGTCACGAGCATGGGCTGGCGGGACATGGGCTACAACTTCCTCGTCGACAAGTGCGGAACCATCTACGAGGGCCGGGCCGGCGGCGCGGCGAAGGCGGTACTCGGCGCGCACACCGCGGGCTTCAACTCCGACACCATGGGCATCGGCGTGATCGGCACCTACGGCTCGGCGAAGCCGTCGAAGGCCGCGGTGACGGCCGTCGCCCGGCTCACCGCGTGGAAACTCGGGCTCTACGGGGTCAATCCGCGTGGCAAGACATATCTCACGTCGGCCGGTGGCAACCTGTACCCCAAAGGTAAGAAGGTACGACTGAACGTGATCTCCGGTCATCGCGACGGATACGCCACCGAGTGCCCCGGCAAGCGGCTGTATGCCAAGCTCGGCAAGGCGCGTTCCAGCGCGGCGCACTACCAGGGGCGCTGACGCGGCGGGGGAACACGTTCGGCGCCGTCTCGGGGGGCCCGCCGGTCTCACACCGTTCTCACACCGATCTCGGGGGAAAACGCGTGGTGGTCAAGGGCGTCGCCGCTACGGTCTGCGTACACTGACCGGCCGAAACGAGTAGAACGAGCAGTTCGGCCGGTCCCGGCAGGAAGCAGAGACGACAGGTGACAGAAGCGATCCTCCTGGTCGGCGGCAAAGGCACTCGGCTGCGTCCGCTGACGGTGCACACGCCCAAGCCCATGGTCCCGGCCGCCGGGGTGCCGTTCCTCACGCACCAGCTGGCGCGCGCCAAGGCGGCGGGCGTGGACCACATCGTCCTCGCCACCAGCTATCTGGCCGAGGTCTTCGAGCCGTACTTCGGCGACGGCTCCGCGCTCGGTCTGCACATCGAGTACGTGACCGAGGAGGAACCCCTCGGCACGGGCGGCGCCATCCGCAACGTCGCCTCCCGCCTGCACTCCGGCCCCGACGACCCGGTGCTGATCTTCAACGGCGACATCCTGACCGGCCTGGACATCAAGGCGCTGGTGGACACGCACCAGTCGACGTCCGCCGACGTCTCCCTGCACCTGACGAAGGTGACGGACCCGAGGGCCTACGGCCTGGTCCCCACGGACTCCTCCGGCCGGGTGCTGGCCTTCCTGGAGAAGCCGCAGACGCCGGAGGAGATCGTCACCGACCAGATCAACGCGGGAGCGTACGTCTTCCGCCGCTCGGTCATCGACACGATCCCGCTGGGCCGCCCCGTCTCGGTGGAGCGCGAGACGTTCCCCGGCCTCCTCTCGGCGGGCGCCCACCTCCAGGGCATGGTCGACTCCACGTACTGGCTGGACCTCGGCACCCCGGCGGCCTTCGTCCGCGGCTCGGCCGACCTGGTCCTGGGCCGCGCGCCCTCCCCGGCGGTCCCCGGCCGCTGCGGCGACCGCCTGGTCCTGCCCACGGCCACGGTGGCGCCGGACGCGAAGCTGACCGGCGGCACGGTGGTCGGCGAAGGCGCGTTCGTCGCCGAGGGCGCCCGGGTCTTCGGCTCCACCATCCTCCCCGGCGCCGTCATCGAACCCGGCGCGGTCATCACCGACTCCCTCATCGGCTCCCGGGCCCGGGTGGGCGAACGCACGGTCCTCACCGGCACGGTCATCGGCGACGGCGCGGTCATCGGCCCCGACAACGAGCTCCGCGAGGGAGTACGCGTCTGGTGCGACGCCCGCATCCCGGCGGGGGCGGTGCGCTTCTCCTCCGACCAGTAGGGGTTGCCCGGGACGCCGAAGGCGGGCGCGTGCTACGCGCTGCCGCCGCGGGCGGGTCGTGCCGCTGGCGCGGCACGGGCGGGCGCTGGGGGTGCCCCCTCCGCGGGAGGCACCCCGCATGCGCGGGCAGGCGAACCCGCCCCGCCCAGCCTCAGTACCGAGCGCCCGCAACGCTCTTACAGCAGCCCGATGTCCACCCGTGGCATCTTCGGCGCCCTGCGCGCGGGCACGCTCCCGCTCAGCAGGATCAACCGAACCGCCCGGTGCCGCTGCCCGGCATACGGCTCCAGCAAGCGCAGCATCCCCGCGTCGTCGGCATCCCGGTCCCCCGCCAGCGCCCACCCCACGATCCCCGGCAGATGCAGGTCCCCGACCGTCACCGCGTCCGCCGCCCCATGGCTGCGCTGCACCACCTCCGCCGACGTCCACGGCCCCACCCCCGGCACGACCTCCAACCGCGCCTGCGCCTCGGCCGCCGGCATCCCCACCGCCTGCTCCAGCCGCGCGGCGACCCGCACGGCCCGCAGAATCGTGGACGCCCGCTTGTCGTCGACCCCGGCCCGGTGCCACTCCCAGGAGGGAATCAGCGCCCAGGTCCGCGGCGCCGGCATCACGAACATCGGCCGTTCCCCGGCGCCCGCGGGGCCCGGCGCGCGCTCCCCGAAGCGCCGCACCAGCAACCGCCACGCCCGGTAGGCCTCGTCCGTCGTGACCTTCTGCTCCAGCACCGACGGGATCAGGGACTCCAGCACCAGTCCCGTCCGCGTCAGCCGCAGCCCCGGCCGCCGGTGCCGCGCCAGCGCCACCACCCGGTGCCGGGGCACGAACGCCTCCGGCTCGTCGGCCGCGCCGAGCCACTCGGGCAACCGGTCCAGCAGCCACTCCGCCCCCGGCCCCCACGCCTCGCCGAGCACCTCACCGCCGTACGCGCGCACCCGCAGCGTGCCCGGCCCGGCGGGCGTACGGCAGGCCCGCCAGACGGATCCGTCCGCGGTGGCCCGGAACGTGGGGTCGGCGGGCCCGCGCCGCAACGGTCCGAGCACCAGCCCCAGATCGAGCGGCCCCTCCGGCAGCCACCGCCGTACCCGCCCCGGTGCCGTCGACTGCCGCGGTATGCCGGCGGGCCCGCCCGCGGACACGCCGGCATGACCCCCGCGCACGGTCGCGTGCGTGGGCCGCTGAGCGAAACGTCCTGCCACGAATGAGGTCCTGGGGAGCCGGTGCCGCGGGTGTCGTCCTACGAGACTAGGCGCTCGCACAGGAGCACGTGCGCCGGACTCACCGCACCTCGACGAACGCCCCGGCGTCCCGCTCCGGCCGCGGTCTCGGCTCCTCGGCCGGATGCCCGACCGCCACCGCGCCCATCGGCTCCCAGTCCGCGGGCAGCGCGAGCACCTCGCGCACCACGTCCCGGCAGAACATCGTGGAGGACACCCACGCCGAGCCCAGCCGCTCCCCGGCCAGTGCGACCAGCAGGTTCTGCACGCCGGCGCCCATCGCGACGACGAACATCTCCCGCTCGGCGCCGTCCCGCCGCGCGTCCCCGTAGTGGTGCGAGCCGTCCATGACGAGGCACGGCACGACCAGATACGGCGCGTTGCGGAGCAGGTCGCCACGGCGCACCCGCTTCGCGATGGACTCCTCGCTCCTGCCGTCCCGGCGCAGGTCGGCGACCCAGGCGTCCCGCATCGCGTCCAGCAGCCGGGTCCGGGACTCCGCCGACTCCAGCAGGACGAACCGCCACGGTGTGGTGTGGTGCGGGGCCGGTGCCGTCACCGCCGCCGCCACCGCGCGCCGCACCGCGCCGGGGTCCACCGGATCGTCCGTGAAGGCCCGGACCGTACGCCGCTGGGTCACCGCCTCCCGGACCGCCTCGGACGTGCCCAGCCGGAACATGTCGTCCCGCGCGGTCCGCACCAGCGCCCGCGCGCCCTCGCCGCCGTCGCCGTCCACGACATGCGGCAGGCCGCGCACCACGGCCACCGGCCGGCCCGTCGCCTTGCCCTTGACCAGGTCCCCGGCGGCGGCCAGCTCGTCCGCCGTGGCGACGACGGTCGCGCTGAGCGGGTTGCCGTACCCGTCCGTGCCTCCGCGCAGATCGTCCAGCACGCGCACGCCGGCGGCGCCGATCGCCACGTCCGTGAGCCCCGAGCGCCAGGGCCGCCCGAAGGTGTCGGTGACGACGACACCCACGTCGACGCCGAGGGCCTCGCGCAGGCCCGCGCGGATCGCCCGCGCGGACGCGTCCGGGTCCTCGGGCAGCAGCAGCACCGTCCCGGCGGGGGTGTTGGAGGCGTCGACCCCGGCGGCGGCCATGACCAGGCCCTGCCGGTTCTCCACGATGCGGAGGGTGCCGCGGCGGGCCACGACCCGCACCGTCTCGGCGTCGATCGCCGCCTCCCGGTCGGCCGCCTGGACGAGCCGGCCCTCCGCCTTGGAGACGATCTTGGACGTGACCAGCAGCACGTCCCCGTCGGCCAGGTCCGGCTCGGCGGCGGCGATCAGCTTGGCGAGGTCGTCGCCCGGCTGCACCTCGGGGATGCCCGACAGGGCCCGGACCGTGTACTGCGGGTGGTCCTCGCTCACGCTCCCCGCACCTCCTCGGCCAGCGCCAGCGCCTCCCGCGCCATCTGCGCGGCCGCGTCGACGTCGGTCATCATCAGCGGCACGGCGCGGCAGCGGATGCCGTCCGCCTCGACCCGCTCGACCGTGGCCGCGTCCACGGTGTCGACCAGCCAGCCGTCCAGCAGGCCGGAGCCGTAGTGCTCGGCGACCGCGGCGGCCGTGGACTCCACGCCGACCGCCGCGAGCACCTTGTCGGCCATGCCGCGCACCGGCGCGTCCCCGACGATGGGGGACAGGCCGATCACGGGCACGCCCGCGTCCGCGATCGCCTCCCGGACGCCGGGCACGGCGAGGATGGTCCCGATGGACACGACGGGGTTGGACGGGGGGAAGAGGATGACGTCCGCCTGGGCGATGGCCTCCAGTACGCCGGGCGCCGGCTTGGCCTGCTCGGCGCCGACCGGCACGATCGCCTGCGCCGGGACCTCGGCGCGCAGCCGTACCCAGTACTCCTGGAAGTGCACCGCCCTGCGCTCGCCGTCCACCTCGACCGCCACATGGGTCTCCACGCGGTCGTCGGTCATCGGGATCAGCTTCACGCCCGGCTTCCAGCGGTCGCACAGCGCCTCGGTGACGGCGCTGAGCGGATAGCCCGCGCCGAGCATCTGCGTGCGCACGATGTGCGTGGCGAAGTCCCGGTCGCCGAGGCCGAACCACTCGGGTCCGACCCCGTAGGCCGCCAGTTCCTCCTTGAGGTGGAAGGTCTCGTCGGCCCGCCCCCAGCCCTGCTCCTCGTTGATGCCGCCGCCCAGCGTGTACATCACCGTGTCCAGGTCGGGGCAGACCTTCAGACCGAAGAGGTGGATGTCGTCGCCGGTGTTGCCGATCACCGTGACGTCCGCGTCCGGCACGGCCCGCTTCAGACCGCGCAGGAAACGGGCACCGCCGATGCCGCCTGCCAGAACCACAATGCGCATGCGCCAAGTCTTGCAGGCGGGTACGACAACGCGTCAGGCAGTCACCGGGCGAGCCTCGCAGTGCGGGGCCGTGTGCATCGGCATCTCCGTCAGGCCCGGGTGGTAGACGTGCAGGCTGACCGCCGGCTCCAGCGCGTCGTTGACGACCTCGTGGACATAGCCCGGCGCGAACACCCGCTGTGCCCCCGGCGTCAGCGCGCGCGTGCCCCGCTCGGTGCGCTCGGTCAGCGTGCCCTCCAGGACGGTCAGGACACCGGAGGAGCGGCCGTGGTCGTGCGGTCCGCTGCCCTGCCCCGGCACCCAGGACAGCAGCCACACCTCGTAGCCGGGGCCGGTGCGCAGCCGGTGGTACCAGCGGGTGGTCGCGTCGTAGCGGACGAGGTGGGCCCACTGGGAGCGGTCTGCGGCGATGGAGCGGGCGAGGCCGACGAACTCGGCCACGGTGGCCGGGTGCTCGCGCGGGGGCTGGAGCAGGTGCGGGACTTCGAGGATGTCGCCGGCGATCTGGAGGTCGTTGTCGCTGTTCATGGGGTGCGGTGGTTCCTCGGTGAAGGAAGGTCGGAGGGAAGGAACACCGAGTCGGGTGACTCGGCCCACAGCTGGAGCGGGTGTGGCTCAACAGCTGGAACAGCGACAACAGCTACAGCGGCCCCGGGCAGCACCGAAGGACCCGGCGGTGCGGGTCGAGGTGAGTGCCGAGTTCGCGAGCATGCCCCCAAGGACACCGGCTCACACCTGCGCTGTCAACTCGACGACCGGCATGTGGGACACGTTTCACCTCATCCGGTCCAACTCGGCGGTGAAAGGTTTGTTCACCCGGCTTCCGGGACACATGGCGCACATCCGGGCGCGTGGGCCTCACGGAACGCGATCGAACGCAGGGGCGTCCTTCTCCGTACAGACATCTGAACGGTCCGGCGCCCCTCCGGTTTATGCCGATTTGAACACTTTCCGCACGGCCTTGGTTCCGCAGAGTGAATAACGGGCTCAATAGCAGATCTCGGCTTGACTCGCCCGGAGCAGCACACTTGTAATTTCACTCGTGTCGTTCAGCCGAAATCGGTAACGGCAACACGGGGACGCGAAAGACAGACGAGGGGCGCACATGACCGAGCTGGTGCAGCAACTGCTGGTCGACGACGCGGACGAGGAACTCGGCTGGCAGGAGCGCGCGCTGTGCGCCCAGACCGACCCCGAGTCCTTCTTCCCCGAGAAGGGCGGCTCCACCAGAGAGGCGAAGAAGGTCTGCCTCGCCTGCGAGGTCCGCTCCGAATGCCTTGAGTACGCCCTCGCCAACGACGAGCGGTTCGGCATCTGGGGCGGCCTGTCCGAGCGGGAGCGCCGCCGGCTGAAGAAGGCCGCCATCTGACCGTACATCCAGCCCAAAACGTCACGAACGGCCCGTCGCCGGTGGGTTATCCACAGGCGGCGGGCCGTCGTCATGGTCAGCCGATAGTGTGGTCGCTCGTCCGAGACGCCCCGCTGTCCCCTCGGCACCCGAGAGGGCACGGGCGTCCACCGCAGTCCATCGAACCGGGGCCCGTACCTCGATGTCCGTGCACAGCCATACGGCAGCCCAGCAAGACGCCGCTGTCATCCCTGAGTTCCCGCGTCACGTGGTGACCGCGGTCATCGTCGCCCACGACGGCGCCCGCTGGCTGCCCGACGCCCTCGCCGGGCTGCTCGGCCAGGAGCGCCCCGTGCAGTACGCGGTGGCCGCCGACACCGGCAGCGCGGACGACTCCGCCCGGCTGCTCACCGACGCCCTCGGCGACGCGTGCGTCCTGCACCTCGCCCGGCGCACCGGCTTCGGCCAGGCCGTCGAGGAGGCGAGCCGCACCGCCCCGGTCCTCACCCCGGAAGAGCTGCCGTACCTCAAGCGCCCCAGCGGCTGGGACCCGGTCACCCGCTCCTGGCGCGACGACGCCTACGACCTGCCCGAACTGCCGCACGGTGAGCCCATCCAGTGGCTCTGGCTGCTGCACGACGACTGCGCCCCCGAACCCGACGCCCTCGCCCAGCTGCTGCGGGTCGTCGACAACGAACTGGAGCTGGGCCGCGACGACGTGGCGGTCGTCGGCCCCAAGCTGCGCGGCTGGTACGACCGCCGGCAGCTGCTGGAGGTCGGCGTCTCCATCGCCAACTCCGGCCGCCGCTGGACCGGTCTGGACCGCCGCGAACAGGACCAGGGCCAGCACGACCACGTCCGCACCGTGCTGTCCGTCTCCACCGCCGGCATGCTCATCCGCCGTGACGTCTTCGAACAGCTCGGCGGCTTCGACCGCCGACTGCCCCTGATGCGCGACGACGTCGACCTGTGCTGGCGCGCCCACGCCGCCGGCCACCGCGTCCTGATCGCCCCCGACGCCGTCGTCCGGCACGCCGAGGCCGCCTCCCGCGAGCGCCGTACCGTCGACTGCGCCGGCCGCACCGCCGCCTCCCCGCACAAGGTGGACAAGGCCGGCGCCGTCTACACCCTGCTCGTCAACTCCCGTGGTGCCGCGCTGCCCTGGGTACTGCTGCGACTCGTCCTCGGCACCCTCCTGCGGACCGTCGCCTATCTCGTCGGCAAGGTGCCCGGCCAGGCCGTCGACGAGATCCGCGGCCTGCTCAGCACCCTGCTGCGCCCCGAGCGGATCATCGCCGCCCGGCGCCGCCGCGGACGCCCGCAGATCGACAAGGGCGAACTGCGCCAACTGCTCCCACCGCCCGGCGCCACCGTCCGTGCCACCGTGGAACAGCTCGCCGCCAACTTCACCAGCGGCTCCGACGACACCTCCCCGGCCGGCCGGCACGGCGGCGCCGTCGAGTCCGGGCCCGGCGGCGACGACGCCGACTTCCTGGAGGTCGAGCAGTTCGCCCGGCTCAAGCGGATCGCCCGCAGGCCCGGCCCGGTGCTCTTCCTCGCGCTCCTGCTCATCTCGCTGACCGCCTGCCGCGCCCTCCTCAGCGGCGGCGCGCTCGCGGGCGGCGCCCTGCTGCCGGTCCCGGCCGGCGCCGGCGACCTGTGGGCGCGTTTCGCGGACGCCTGGCACCCGGTCGGCGCGGGCGGCACCCCGTCCGCCCCGCCCTACCTCGCCGTCCTCGCGGCCTTCGCCGGCATCCTGTTCGGCTCCACCGGACCGGCCGTCACCGTCCTGCTGGTCGCCTCGGTACCGCTCGCCGGGTGCACCGCCTACTTCGCCTCCCGGCCGCTCGTCACCTCCCGGCTGCTGCGCGCCTGGGCGGCCATCGCCTACGCCTTCCTGCCCGCCACCACCGGCGCCCTGGCCGGCGGCCGCATCGGCACCGCCGTACTCGCCGTGCTGCTGCCGCTCATCGCGCGCGCCGGCCTCGCCGCGAGCGGCCTCGCGAACCGCTCCGGCGCGCGCGGCAGTTGGCGCGCCACCTGGGCGTACGCGCTGCTGCTGACCATCACCACCGCCTTCACGCCGATCGTGTGGCCCATGGCGCTGCTCCTCGGCATCGGCGTGCTCGTCCTGCGCCGCGGCGACCTCGTCGCCCACGCCCTGCGCTTCCTCGCCCAGCTCGGCACCCCGCTGCTGGTCCTCGCCCCCTGGTCGCTGACCCTGCTCCCGACCGGCTTCTTCAAGGAAGCGGGCCTGGCGTACGGTCCCTCCGCGGCCTCCGCGTCCGACCTGCTCGGCGCGAGTCCCGGCGGCCCCGGCACCGTGCACGGCCTGATACTCCTCGGCGTCGTCCTCGCCGCCCTCGCCGCACTGCTGCGCTCCGAGCGGCAGACGGCCATCCGCACCGCCTGGGCGGTCGCCCTCATCGCCCTCGTCTTCGCCGTCCTGTCCAACAGGTCCGCCTGGGCCGGACCGGCCACCCTGGTCTACGGCATCGCCCTGCTGGCCGCCGCCGCCCTCGGTGCCGACGGCGCACGCGCACGTGTCGCCGAGCAGAGCTTCGGCTGGCGCCAGCCCGTCGCCGCCCTGATCGCCTTCGCCTGCGCCGCGGGCCCGCTGCTGCTCGCCGCCGGCTGGATGATCCGCGGTGCCGACGGCCCCCTGGAGCGCCGCGACCCCACCCAGGTGCCCGCGTTCGTCGCCGAGGACTCCACCACCGGCGACCGGGCCCGCACCCTGATCCTGGACAGCGACTCCACCGCGCGCGTGCGCTACACCCTGGTCCGCGGCTCCGGTGCCCGTATGGGCGATGCCGAGGTCAGCGCCGCCGCAGGCGAGAACACCCGGCTGGACAAGGTCGTCGCCAACCTCGTCGCCGGCTCCGGCGCCGACCAGGCCGACGAACTCGGCGGCTTCGCCGTGCGCTACGTCCTCGTCCACCAGGGCGCGCCCCGCGACATCACCCGTGTCCTCGACACCACCCCCGGCCTGACCCGGCTCAGCCAGCAGCACGGCAGCGCTCTGTACCGCGTCGACCAGGAGGTCTCCCGCGCCACCATCGTCCCCGCCGGCGGCTCGGGCACCGCCCAGTCGGTCACCGCGGGACCGGTGGAGATCCACACCACTGTCCCGGCCGGTCAGGGCGGCCGCGTCCTGCGCCTCGCCGACACCGCCTCCGGCGGCTGGACGGCCACCCTGAACGGCAAGCCGCTCACCCCCACCACGGTCGACGGCTGGGCCCAGGGCTTCCGGCTGCCCGCCGACAGCGGCAGGCTGGACGTCACCTACACCGCCCCGCTCACCCACACCGCCTGGCTGTGGGCCCAGGGCGCGCTCGCCGTCGTCCTGGTCGTCCTCGCCCTGCCCGGCCGGCGCCGCGACGTCGACGACGACCTGCCCGAGGAGGAGCCGGTGCCCGCCGAGGCCGCCGCCGGCGAGGGCCGCCGCGCCCGCCGTCTGCGCGCCCAGGCCGAGGAACAGGCCACCGACACGCAGCCGGCCGCACCGCCGCAGCCGCAGGAGCCCCCGGCCGCCGTACCGCACCAGCAGTCCTACGACGACTGGGACCAGGGCTCCTACGCCGACGCCGGATACGCGGGCTACGGATCCGACCAGTACCAGACCGGCAGCCCCTATCAGCCCTCCGGCTACGACCAGCAGGCGTACCCCGCCGCCGACCCGTACCAGACGGGCCAGTACGACCCGTACGCCTACGGCGGCACGGCCGGCCAGACGCCGTACGACCCGACGGCCTACCCACAGGGCTACGACCCGGCGTACGACCCCGCCCAGCAGGGCTACGACCCGGCCCAGCAGCCCCACGGCACCGGCAGCGAGCGCCCCGACGGGAGCCAGCAGTGAACCGCACGACCCTGTCCCTGATCGCCGGCACCACGGCGCTGGCCGCCGTCACCGCGTTCGCCGCGCTCGACGGCCCGTCCGCGTCCGGGGCCGCCGCACCCAAGCCGGCCGCGAACCTGCCGGTGCAGCGCACGAGCCTGCTCTGTCCGGCGCCGAGCATCTCGGACATCGCCGACACGGCGTTCACGTCCTTCACGCCGGTCACCCAGTCCACGCCGAGCAGCGGCAAGGCCCAGCTCCAGGCGGCCGACGAGCAGACCACGGACGGCACGGGCAACTCCCGGACCGGCCAGGGCGCCAAGGACTCCAAGGCGTCCAAGGGCGGGAAGAAGACGGCGGACAAGCCGGTGCTCACCCCCAAGGCGCCGGGCACACCGGCCACCGGTGACACCTCCGGCGCCGACACGCCCGCACTCATCGGCACCGCCGACGGGAAGTTCGCGCCCGGCTGGACCGTCCAGGAGACCACCGAGGTCGCCGCCGGCACCGGCCGCGGCCTCCAGGGCGTCACCTGCACCGCCGCCGACACCGACTTCTGGTTCCCGGGCGCGAGCACGGCCACCGGCCGCACCGACTACGTGCACCTGACCAACCCCGACGACTCCGCGGCGGTCGTCGACATCGAGCTGTACGGCAAGGACGGCGCGATCAAGTCCCCGCTCGGCGAGAACCAGACCATTCCGCCGCACGCGAGCAAGCCGATCCTGCTCTCCACGCTCACCGACACTCAGCAGGCCGACCTCACCGTGCACGTCAGCGTGCGCAGCGGCCGGGTCGGCGCGTCCGTGCAGGCCCTGGACGGCAAGGCGGGCGGCGACTGGCTGGCCGCTGCCACCGACCCGGCCGGCAGCCTGGTCCTGCCCGGCATCCCGAAGGACGCCACCGACGTCCGTCTGATCGCCTTCACACCGGGCGGCGACGACGCCGACCTGAAGGTCCGCCTGGCCTCACCGGACGGCCTGATCACCCCGGCGGGCAACGAGACCCTGCACGTGAAGTCGGGCATGACGACCACGGCCGACCTCGGCGCCGTGACCAGAGGCGAGGCGGGCTCGCTCGTCCTGACCCCCACGGACCGGTCGGTGCCGGTGGTGGCGGCCCTCCGGGTGGTCCGGGGCAAGGGCGACAAACAGGAGACGGCCTTCATCCCGGCCACCGCCCCCGTCGGTACCCGCGCGACCTCGGCCGACAACAGCGCCAAGGGCACGACCCTGGCCCTGACGGCACCCACCGCCACCGCCACGGTGAGGGTCACCGCCTCGGCGGGCAGCGAGGGCGGCACGGCGACGACGAAGACGTACACGATCAAATCCGGCACGACGCAGAACGTCCCGGTCCCCGCCCCGGCCGGCCTCCAGGGCACTTACGCCCTCACCGTCGAAACCGTCTCCGGCGGCCCGGCCTACGCTTCCCGCACCCTCACGGCCACCGAGGAGGGAGTCCCCGGCTTCACCATCCAGACCCTCCCCTACGACCGGGGAATGGTGGCGGTACCGAAGACGACGGAGGACCTGTCGGTCCTCCAGAAGTGAGGTGCCGGAACTAGTCCTCCCCGTACCGCGGATCCACGGTCTCCGGAGTCAGCCCCAGCAGCTCGGCGACCTGCTCCACCACCACCTCGTGCACCAGCGCGGCCCGCTCGTCCCGCCCCTTCGTCCGGATCTCCACCGGCCGCCGGTACACCACGACCCGCGCCCGCCGCCCGTCGCGCGCGGGAACGACCCCGCCCAGCGGCACGGCCTCGTCACTCCACGCCTGCTCGCCCCGGCCCTCCAGCCGGGGCACCTCCAGCACCAGGAAATCGATGTCGGCCAGCTGCGGCCACCGCCGCTCAAGACGGTCCACGGAGTCCTGCACCAGGTCCGCGAACACATCGGCACGGCTGGCCGCGAGCGGCACCTGCGGCGGTGCGATCGGCCCCCGCATGCCCCGCCCGTGACGATCACGGCGACGGGGCCCGGGTCCGGCGGCACGGGGCGGTACACGGTTGTCCATCACTGGGGAAGCGTAGTCCCCGCACGCTCCGCCCGCCCGGCCCCACACGGCAGCCGACCCGCTCCCGGCCAGCCGATCGGCCCGCCGCCGATCGGCCCATTCCTTTCCGATCGGCTCTATCCGCCCCATGTCGCAGGTTGACCATTCCAGCCAACGAATGGCGCGTTTCCCTACCCCTCGACGACCGCCGCACTCAAGGCAATTGACGGTGTTTGTGCTGAATCATGACCATATCGAGCCCCGCCCACAACCCGCCGAGCACCCGTCCCCGCAGGTCAACCAGGCCTCCCCGAAGGGGTGTGTGGGACGTTTCACAGCACGACACAGGGGAGTGACGTGGTGGGGAGTCGTCGCGGCCCGCTCAAGAGTGCGGTACCGTCCAACGTCGTGAGCCCTGTACGTCGCTGTTCGCGCACCGCCTGCGGCCGACCCGCCGTCGCGACGCTGACGTACGTCTACGCCGACTCGACCGCGGTCCTCGGCCCGCTCGCCACCTACGCCGAGCCGCACTGCTACGACCTGTGCGCCGAGCACTCCGAGCGCCTCACCGCCCCCCGCGGCTGGGAGGTCGTACGCCTCCTCGACGGCTCCGCTCCCGCACGGCCCAGCGGAGACGATCTGGAAGCGCTTGCCAACGCCGTGCGCGAGGCGGCCCGCCCCCAGGAGCGCGCGGCCGAGGCGGGCGGCGGCGGAGCCCGTACGGTCGACCCCATGGAGGTCGCCCGCCGCGGCCACCTGCGTGTTCTGCGCTCCCCGGACAACTGAGCCACCCCCGCCACGCGTCCCCTCTCGGGCACGACTGGGCGTCCGCACAGGTGTCCGCACACCCCACGCTTACCCCCGACGGGTAGTTTGTGGGCACCCATAGGACTTTCAGGAGGGTTGGCCGTGGCTGCTGATCTGTCGCAGATCGTGAAGGCGTACGACGTACGCGGAGTGGTCCCGGACCAGTGGGACGAGACACTGGCCGGACTGTTCGGCGCTGCCTTCGCGGAGGTGACAGAAGCGGCGGCGATCGTCGTCGGCCACGACATGCGGCCCTCGTCCCCAGGTCTGTCCCGCGCCTTCGCCCGCGGCGCGGCGGACCGCGGTGTGGACGTCACCGAGATCGGCCTGTGCTCCACGGACCAGCTGTACTACGCCTCGGGCGCGTTGAACCTGCCCGGCGCGATGTTCACCGCCTCCCACAACCCGGCCCAGTACAACGGCATCAAGCTGTGCCGCGCGGGCGCCGCCCCGGTCGGCCAGGACACCGGCCTCGCGCAGATCCGCGAACTGGCCGAGCGCTGGCTGGAGTCGGGCGCACCGGAACCGGTGGACCGGCCGGGAACCCTCTCCTCCCGCGAGACGTTGGACGAGTACGCGGCGCACCTGCGCTCCCTGGTCGACCTGACCTCCATCCGCCCCCTGAAGGTCGTGGTCGACGCCGGCAACGGCATGGGCGGTCACACGGTCCCCACGGTCTTCGCCGGCCTGCCCCTGACCCTCGTCCCGATGTACTTCGAACTGGACGGCACCTTCCCCAACCACGAGGCCAACCCGCTCGACCCCGCCAACCTCGTCGACCTGCAGAAGCGTGTCCCCGCGGAGGGCGCCGACCTGGGCATCGCCTTCGACGGCGACGCCGACCGCTGCTTCGTCGTGGACGAGAACGGCGACCCGGTCTCCCCGTCCGCGATCACCGCCCTGGTCGCCCGGCGCGAGCTGGCCCGCAACGGCGGCAGGGGCACGATCATCCACAACCTGATCACGTCCCGCACGGTCCCCGAGGTCGTGAAGGAGCACGGCGGCACGCCGGTCCGCACCCGCGTCGGCCACTCGTTCATCAAGGCCGAGATGGCCCGCACCGGCGCCATCTTCGGCGGCGAGCACTCCGCACACTACTACTTCAAGGACTTCTGGAACGCCGACACGGGCATGCTGGCCGCCCTGCACGTCCTCGCGGCCCTCGGCGGCCAGGACGGCCCCCTGTCCTCCCTCGTCGCCCAGTACGACCGCTACACCGGCTCCGGCGAGATCAACTCCACGGTCGCCGACCAGTCCGCCCGCCTCGCCGCGATCCGCGCCGCGTACGAGGGCCGCGCCGACATCACCCTCGACGACCTCGACGGCCTCACCGTCGCCGCCCCCGACTGGTGGTTCAACGTCCGCCCGTCCAACACCGAGCCCCTCCTCCGCCTGAACGCGGAGGCGAAGGACGAGGCGACGATGACGAAGATCAGGGACGAGGCGTTGGCGATCATCCGGGGGTGACGCATCAAAGGCGGCTCAGGGGGGCGGGCTGAGGGGGCGGTGCCCCCTGGGCGGCACGACGAGCCCGGCTCAGCCCGCCCACCAGCGGTACGCTGACCACCGGCCAGAGAACCAACCCCCGAAGGGACACCCCATGCCGCTCGAAGCCGGCCTCCTGGAGATCCTCGCCTGCCCGGCCTGCCACGCCCCCCTCAAGGAGCAGGACACCGAGCTGATCTGCACGAGCCAGGACTGCGGCCTCGCCTACCCCGTCCGCGACGGCATCCCGGTGCTCCTCGTGGACGAGGCCCGCCGTCCCGCGTGACGACGCCCCCGAGGCCGTAGACAACGGGTAGACACACCGCACAGGACCCCGGCGAATCGGAGGCTGCCGCCCATGCTGGACGAATCGCTGCTCGACACCCCGGAGGGCCTCGCCGAGGCCGACCACCGGGGCCTGCTGCGCGGCGCCGCCGAGGCCGGCGCCCGCGTCCGTACCGCCGTCCGGCACGCCGCCGAGTCCGGCATCGGTGATCTCAAGCCCGACGGCCGCCCCCGCGCCGTCCTCATCGCCGGTCCCGGCGCCGCCGCCACCCACACCGCCGACCTCCTCGGCACCCTGGCGGGCGTCGGCAGCCCCGTGGTCCGCCTGGCGCCGACCGGCGTCGCCCCGGCCGCGGGCGCCCTGCGCTGGGAACTGCCGGGCTGGACCGGCTCCGTCGACCTGCTGCTGATCGCCACCCCGGACGGCACCGAACCCAGCCTCTCCCTCCTCGCCGACCAGGCCTACCGCCGCGGCTGCTCGGTCGTCGCCGTGGCTCCGCCCCGTACCCCGCTCGCCGAGGCCGTCGCCGGCGCCCACGGCCTGTTCGTACCGATGGCGACCGCGCCGTACGACCAGGAGGAACCGCTCGCCGCCTCCTCCCCGGGCGTCTTCTGGGCGCTGCTCACCCCGCTGCTCGCCCTGCTGGACCGCGTCGGCCTGCTCAGCGCCCCACCGGAAGCCCTGGAGAAGGTCGCCGACCGCCTGGACCACGTCGCCGAGCGCTGCGGCCCCGCCATCGCCACCTACAGCAACCCGGCCAAGACCCTGGCCGCCGAACTCGCCGACGCGCTCCCCGTGGTGTGGACGGAAGGGACCTCGGCGGGCCCCGCCGGGCGCCGTTTCGCCGCCGCCCTCGCCGAACTCGCCGGCCGCCCCGGGCTCGTCGCCGAACTCCCCGAGGCGCTCGCCGCGCACAGCGCCCTGCTGGCCGGTCCACTGGCCGCCAGCGCCGACCCCGACGACTTCTTCCGCGACCGCGTCGAGGAACAGCCCGCGCTGCACGCGCGCGTAGTGCTGCTGCGCGACCGCCCGATCGGCGGCTTCACCGCCGCCCCCGCCGCCCGTGACCTGGCCCTCAGCCATGACACGCCGATCAGCGAACTCGAACCGGAGGAGGGCGGTGAACTGGAGACCCTCGCGGAACTGATCGCCGTCACGGATTTCGCCGCTGTTTACCTGGCGCTCGCTTCGGGGGCCTGATCTTTGCTCCGGGCCGACCGACCCGCGTACGTACGGAGACAGAGAAGACACATGGACCGCCTCGACAACACCGTCCGCCCCTACGCCTGGGGTTCCACCACCGCCATCCCGCACCTGCTCGGCGTCGAGCCGACCGGTGAACCGCAGGCGGAGATGTGGATGGGCGCACACCCGGGAGCCCCCTCGCACACCGCACGCGGGACACTCGTCGACGTCATCGGCGCCGACCCGGAGCGCGAGCTGGGCCCGGAGGCGGTCGCGAAGTTCGGCCCGCACCTGCCCTTCCTCCTGAAGATCCTCGCCGCCGGCGCCCCCCTCTCCCTTCAGGTGCACCCCGACCTGGAGCAGGCCAAGGAGGGTTACGCCGACGAGGAGCGCCGCGGCATCCCGGTCGGCGCCCCGCACCGCAACTACAAGGACGCCAACCACAAGCCCGAACTGATCTGCGCACTCACCGAGTTCGACGGCCTGTGCGGCTTCCGGGACCCGGTCCAGACCGCCGACCTGATCGAAGGGCTCGGTGTCGCCTCCCTCAAGCCGTACGTCGACCTGCTGCACGCCCACCCCGAGGACGCCGCCCTGCGCGAGGTCCTCACCGCGATCCTCACCGCCGACCCGGAGGACATGGCCCGGACGGTCACCGAGACCGCCGCCGCCTGCACCCGCCTCGGCGGCGCCTACGCCCCCTACGCCGTCCTCGCCCACCACTTCCCCGGCGACCCCGGCGTCGTCGCGGGCATGCTGCTCAACCACGTCCGCCTGCAGCCCGGCGAGGCCCTGTTCCTCGGCGCCGGCATCCCGCACGCGTACATCAGCGGCCTCGGTGTCGAGATCATGGCCAACTCCGACAACGTCCTGCGCTGCGGCCTGACCCCCAAGCACGTCGACGTCCCCGAGCTCCTGCGGGTGGTCCGCTTCGAGCCGGGCGACCCCGGCGTGCTGCGCCCCGAGGCCTCCCCCGACGGCGAGGAGGTCTACGAGACACCGATCGACGAGTTCCGTCTGTCCCGGTACGTCCTCCCCGAGGGCGGCAGCGCCCACGACCTCACCCTCGCCACCCCGCAGATCCTGCTCTGCACCGCCGGTTCGGTCCGCGCGGGCGAGTACCGGCTGCGGCCGGGACAGTCGGTCTTCGTACCGGCCGACGAGAAGGCGGAGATCTCGGGCGCGGGCACGGTCTTCCGTGCCACGGTGATCGTCTGACGGGGTGCTGGACACCCGGCGCCGTGATCGTATGACCGGGGTTGTGGATACCTGACGCGCCGGGGCCCGGCCGGGCTGCAAGAATGGCCCACCGGCAAAGGCCGGGCAAAGCCGGAACACGCCACGAGGGCGACGACGAGGGCGAAGGGACAACGCGGACACATGAGCGCGTCAGGCGGTACGAAGGCGATCGTGGCGGCACTCGGCGCCAACCTGGCGATCGCGGCGTCGAAGTTCGTGGCGTTCGCGTTCAGCGGCTCCTCCTCCATGCTCGCCGAGGGCGTCCACTCGCTCGCCGACTCCGGCAACCAGTTCCTGCTGCTCATGGGCGGCAAGAGGGCCCAGCGTGAGGCGACCCCCCAGCACCCCTTCGGCTACGGCCGCGAGCGGTTCATCTACGCCTTCCTGGTCTCGATCGTCCTGTTCTCCATCGGTGGCATGTTCGCCATCTACGAGGGCTACGAGAAGATCAGCCACCCGCACGATCTGGAAAACTGGTACTGGCCGGTGGGCGTCCTGGTCTTCGCGGTCATCGCCGAGGGCTTCTCCTTCCGCACGGCCATCAAGGAGTCCAACGAACTGCGCGGCCGGCTGTCCTGGGCGCAGTTCATCCGCCGCGCCAAGGCCCCCGAGCTGCCCGTCGTCCTGCTGGAGGACTTCGGCGCGCTCATCGGCCTGGTCCTCGCCCTCCTCGGCGTCGGCCTGGCCGTGCTCACCGGCGACGGCGTCTGGGACGGCATCGGCACCCTCTGCATCGGCGTCCTGCTCGTCCTGATCGCCCTGGTCCTGGCCGCCGAGACCAAGTCGCTGCTGCTCGGCGAGGCGGCGGGCCTCGATGTGATCAGGAAGATCGAGGAGGCGACCGTCGACGGCGACACCGTCACCGGCGTCATCCACATGCGCACGCTGCACCTCGGCCCCGAGGAGCTGCTGATCGCCGCCAAGATCGCCGTCCAGCACGACGACACGGCCGCCGAGGTCGCCCACGCCATCAACGCCGCCGAGGCCCGCATCCGCGCCGCCGTCCCCATCGCCCGGGTCATCTACCTCGAACCCGACATCTACAGCGAGACCGAGGCCGCCAAGGGCCCGGACCCGGAGGCGACCCCGGGCGGCCCGAACCCCCACGCGATCGAACACTGACCGCGGGGCGGGCGGCCCCCGACCCCGGTCCGAGCGAGTCACCCCACTTCCGCGAGGGCGTCGAGCACCGCCCGCTCGTCCGGGGCGGCGAGCAGCCGCTCCCGGAAACCGGGATCCACCAGCTTGCGCGAGAGCAGCGCGAGGATCCGCAGATGCTCGTCGCCCGCGGCCGCCTCCGGGACGGCGATCATGAAGACCAGCCGGGCCTTCGTACCGTCCAGCGACCCCCACTCGACCCCCTCGGCCGACCGGGCGAAACCGACCACCGGCGCGGTCACCGCGTCCGTCTTGGCATGCGGAATCGCGATCTCCTCACCGAGCCCGGTCGTCCCCTGCGCCTCGCGCCGCAACGCCGTCGCCACCAGCTCGTCCACATCGGCGACCCGCCCACTGCGGGCCAGCAGTTCCGCCATCTCCCGGATCGCGGCGTCCTTCTCCACCGCTCCGAGCGCGCCCTGCACGGTCCGCTCATCGAGATACCCGGACAACACCTCACCGCCGCCCACCGAAGGCTCCCCGCGCTGCCCCGGCACCACCACACCCCCGGCGGACGCGCCGACACCGGCGCAGGCGGCACCCGTCTCCGTGCCGGACGATGCGGCACCCGCACGTCCCGGCGTCACATCCGCACCGGCCGGCGACGCACTGACAGAGGCCGCGGGGCCACCCGCACCCGCAGACTCCCCGGCAGACACCCCACGCGCCCGACGCCCGCTCACATCAACCATCGCCACGGTCGCGAGCGCGGTGACCCCCGCCCCGATCACCACGGCCACAAAGAACATCGGCACCCCACTCACCGCACCCAGCACCGCCACGATCGGCCCCCCGTGCGGTACCGCGTCCTTCACCCCGGCCAGCCCCGCCACCGCACCGGCCACCGCGCCACCGAGCATGTTCGCCGGAATCACCTGCGCCGGCCGCGCCGCCGCGAACGGAATCGCACCCTCCGAGATGCCGAAACACCCCATGAACAGCGCGGCGAGCCCCGTCTCCCGCTCCTGCCCGGTGTACAGCCGCCGCCGGATCAGCGTGGCCAGCCCCTGCCCGAGCGGCATGACCGGAATCGCCGCGGCACACATGCCCATCACCGTCTGGTTGCCGCTCGCGATGAGCCCCGCACCGAACAGGAACGCCGTCTTGTTGACCGGCCCGCCCATGTCGAACGCGATCATCAGCCCCAGCATCGCGCCGAGCAGAACCGCACTCGTCCCCGTCATCCCGCCGAGCCAGCCCGTCAGGTGCTCGAACACCCACGAGATCGGCTTCCCGACGACATAGATGAAGAACAGCCCGAGCGCCGTAGTCGCCACGATCGGGATCACGATGATCGGCATGATCGGCTGCACGAACCTCGGCACCCGGACCTTCTTGATCCACAACACCAGATACCCGGCGAGGAACCCGGTCACGATCGCCCCGATGAAGCCCGCGCCCGCCTGGGAGCCGTACAGCGCGCCCGTGTTGGCGATCCAGCCGCCGATCATGCCCGGCACCAGCGCGGGCCGGTCGGCGATGGCGTAGGCGATGTAGCCGGACAGGACCGGGATCATCAGCTGGAAACCGATCCCGCCGATCGCGTTGACGTGCGCCCAGAACGTGCCGTCCGGGATCACGTAGCCCTTCGCCGTCGTATGCCCGCCGAGCGCCAGTGACACGGCGATCAGCAGCCCGCCGACGACCACGAACGGGATCATGTACGACACGCCGTTCATCAGCGCCTTGTACACCGGCCCCCGTTCCCTGCCACCGCCACCGGCGGACCCGGTGACCGAACCGCCCGGCGTGTACACGGGCGCCGACCGCACCCGCTCGATCAACTGTTCGGGACGGTGGATGCCCTCGGCCACCCCGGCCGTCAGCACCCGCTTGCCCGCGAAGCGGCTCAGGTCGACGTCCTTGTCGGCGGCGACGATGACGCCGTCAGCGCCTCTGACATCGTTGTCGTCCAGTACGTTCTCGGCCCCGATCGAGCCCTGGGTCTCCACCTTCATCTCGATGCCACGGCTCGCCGCGGCCTGCGCGAGCTTCTCCGCGGCCATGTAGGTGTGCGCGATGCCGGTCGGGCAGGCGGTCACCGCCAGCAGCTTCACCTGCCGCCGCTCGTCATCGCGGCCATCCATGGAGGGAGGGCCGGCCGGACTGGTCACGTCGATCTCCTATCGCCTTCGTCGCACGAGGCGCCGTCCCGGACACCCCGAGCGGAACCGGGCGGCTCCGGTCCCCCTGCATCCTGCACCACCCCACCCACGGCCCCAAGAGGTGGAAGTCCCTGTGCGCAATGGTCTGTGGGCTCCCGTTCCCACGGATTCCGCGCCCCCGCCGACCCGCTCCTGCCGCCACGCCCCACCCGGAAACCGGCTCCCGGGCGTCACGAGCCGGCCGGAGGCGGACTGGGGCCGACCGGGCCGTCCGGTGTAGCTTGGGACGGAGCCAGACGTCGCTGCTGATGGCGGTCGGGCGGCCCCAGCGCGGGCCGGCCGAGGGAGAGAGGGCCTCCGACGGACTGCGCTGCGCGTACGCGGGCATGCCTGTGTCCTCTTTTCGGGCACCCCTGTGTCCGCCGCCGCGCAGACCAGCCGTACCCACCTCGACCCAACCCCGAGGAGCAGCTCGCAATGACGACTGTCGACAACCGACAGGACTTCAAGGTCGCCGACCTCTCCCTGGCCGAGTTCGGCCGCAAGGAGATCTCCCTCGCCGAGCACGAGATGCCGGGCCTGATGGCGCTCCGCAAGGAGTACGCCGAGGCCCAGCCCCTCGCCGGCGCCCGCATCACCGGCTCCCTGCACATGACCGTGCAGACCGCCGTCCTCATCGAGACCCTGGCCGCCCTCGGCGCCCGGGTCCGCTGGGCGTCCTGCAACATCTTCTCCACCCAGGACCACGCCGCCGCCGCCATCGCCGTCGGCCCGAACGGCACCCCCGACGACCCGCAGGGCGTCCCGGTCTTCGCCTGGAAGGGCGAGACCCTGGAGGAGTACTGGTGGTGCACCGAGCAGGCGCTGACCTGGCCGGACAGCCCCACCGGCGGCCCCAACATGATCCTGGACGACGGCGGCGACGCCACCCTCCTCGTCCACAAGGGCGTCGAGTACGAGAAGGACGGCAAGGTCCCCGGCCTGGAGACCGCCGAGTCCGACGAGCACCGCGTCATCCTCCAGCTGCTGCACCGCACCCTGGGCGAGAACCCCCAGAAGTGGACCCAGCTGGCCTCCGAGATCCGCGGCGTGACGGAGGAGACCACCACGGGCGTGCACCGTCTGTACGAGATGCAGCGCGACGGCGTCCTCCTGTTCCCGGCGATCAACGTCAACGACGCCGTGACGAAGTCGAAGTTCGACAACAAGTACGGCTGCCGCCACTCCCTGGTCGACGGCATCAACCGCGCCACCGACGTCCTGATCGGCGGCAAGACCGCCGTCGTCTGCGGCTACGGCGACGTGGGCAAGGGCTGCGCGGAGTCCCTGCGCGGCCAGGGCGCCCGCGTGATCGTCACCGAGATCGACCCCATCTGCGCCCTGCAGGCGGCGATGGACGGCTACCAGGTCACGACCCTCGACGAGGTCGTCGACAAGGCCGACATCTTCATCACCACGACCGGCAACAAGGACATCATCATGGCCTCGGACATGGCCAAGATGAAGCACCAGGCGATCGTCGGCAACATCGGCCACTTCGACAACGAGATCGACATGGCCGGCCTCGCCAAGGTCCCCGGCATCGTTAAGGACGAGGTCAAGCCCCAGGTCCACACCTGGACCTTCCCGGACGGCAAGAAGATCATCGTGCTGTCCGAGGGCCGCCTGCTGAACCTGGGCAACGCCACCGGCCACCCGTCGTTCGTGATGTCCAACTCCTTCGCGGACCAGACCCTGGCCCAGATCGAGCTGTTCACCAAGCCCGACGCGTACCCGACCGGCGTCTACGTGCTGCCCAAGCACCTGGACGAGAAGGTCGCCCGCCTCCACCTGGACGCGCTCGGCGTCAAGCTCACCAAGCTGCGCCCGGAGCAGGCCGCGTACATCGGCGTCGAGGTCGACGGCCCGTTCAAGTCGGACCACTACCGCTACTGAGCCGGCGCCTTCGAGTCCCGCCTGCCGGGGAGCACACCGGTGCACCGCCGCGCTCCCCGGCAGCAGGCCCGCCGAGACAGGCCCCCGCACCCCCGTGCCGGGGGCCTGCCTCGTTGACCGGCCCTGCCCGTGACCGGTCCCGCCCGGCTCCGTCCGCCCGCGCCCGGCCGGAACGGTCCCCTGCCGGAGCCCCGCCCCCGCCGGAACGGCCCGCGCGATCGGAACGGCCCCGTGCGATCAGAACGGCCCGCCCGGCCGGAACGACCCGGGCACCGGACCATCAGCCCGTCAAGACCCAGGACCCGCCATGCCCCGCGGCCGTTATTCGCTCCACGATCCGCACGATCACACCCCCCTCGCTGAAGAGCACTTCCAGTGCGCTCCCGGCCCGTCCGGCTGGCGCTATGTCTCCCGGGTGACCAGCCCCGCCGGCGATCACCGCGGGTCGGTCGACCTGGCCCTGGACGACCTCGGCCGCCCCATCCGCCTGGAACTCCACGCGGGAGACTGGCAGGTGCGCGGCGCCGCCCTCGACGGCGTCACCTGGGTCCGCACCGACCCCACCGGAACCCATGCCACCGAAGGCCATGTGCGCGCCCACGCCTTCACCGGCACGTCCCCCGCGTTCCTCGTCGCCACCGCCCGTCTGCTGCGCCTCACCCCCTCGTCCGACGCGACCCGCGTGCGCCTGGTCGCCTTCACGGACCCGGTCCTCGCCCCCCGCACCGTGGACCAGTCCTGGGCCCTGGTGAACAGCGAAGCACACGCCACTGACAACGGCCCCCTGATCGTGGACGAATACCAGGTCACAGCCCTGGACACCGGCGAACGACACTCCGTCCACATCGCCGGCGACGTCGTACTGGCCGCACCCGGAATCGAGCTGGAGGACCTCCAGTCACCGCCGTCGGCGTTCGACTGAAACGCGACGACCGGCGAGACCGCGTGGACCTGGACGAAAACGTCCCGAACAGCGGCGGAGACGAGACCGCCGAACGGCGGCTGAGCGGGCCTCGTGCTACGCCGGCGGGGCGAAACCGGTGGCCGGCCGGTCGGCCGGTGCCTCGTTCCGCGCAGGTCCGGCCGACGGCACGGCCGGAGCCTGCGGCTGCCGGGCCCGGTCCTGTGGCTGATCGGGCCGACCGGGACTCTGCGGCGACCAGGCCGCCGCGGATGCGGGCGGCTGATGGGCGGCAGGCGCACCAGACGCGGCCACCGGTGCGGTGAGCCCACCGGGTCCGAACGCCTGCCGGGCCTCACGTGACTGCCGCTCGTGCACCACCGCCGCCAGGAACGCGGCCGCCGGCAGATCCTGCGGCACCGACGCTCCGGTCCGCGTCGCCAGGTCGGCCGCGAGCCGCTGGGCCATGCCCAGCGAGACCTGCGGATCGAGCTGCCCCATCCGGGTCAGGTACTGCCGGACCGCAAGCCACAGCCCGTCGGGCACCGCCGACAGGTCCAACCCGGCGAACCGCCCCGCAAGCCAGGGAGGCGGCGGCGGAACGAAGGAGGCCCGCCCGGCCGGTATTCGCTCACGTACGACCAGGGTGCCTGCGAACACGTCCCCCAGTCGCCGCCCTCGCGCCGACACCAGCGAGGCGATGCAGGCGATCACACCGAACGTCAGCAAGATCTCGACCACCCCGATCGCACCCCGCACCAGCGCGTGCCGGAACCGGATCGGCCCGCCGTCGTCCCGCACCACCCGCAGCCCGAACGCCAGCTTTCCCAGCGAACGCCCGTGACTGAGCGTCTCCACCGCGATCGGCCCGCCGACCAGCACCAGCAGAAACGTCGCGATGGACAGCGCCACCTGCGCGGCTTCGTCCAGAGAAGCGGTCGACAGCACCACCACGATGCTGACGACGAGGTACGCGACCATGGCCGCCACGAGGTCGAGCAACACGGCGAGCGCCCTGCTCGGCAACTTGGCCGGCCGCAGTTCGAGGGCCACCGCCTCGCCCGTCACCAGCTCACTCACGTCCGCCGTCCTTCCCTGATCTGCCCCCGGAAGCGCAAGTCTGCCAAGCTGTGGGCGCATCGCGCCGCAGTACGACAAGCTGACCGCGATCGTGAGCATCCACGACGAGCAGTCGACGACCAGCCGAGGAGCATGCAGACCTGATGGACCTGGATGTCTTCGTCTCCGTACACCGAGCCGAATGGGACCGACTGGATGCCCTGCTCCGCCGCCGGCGCCGCCTCAACGGCGCCGAAGCCGACGAACTCGTCGCCCTCTACCAGCGCACCGCCACCCACCTCTCCCTCATCCAGTCCAGCGCCCCGGACCCGCAGCTGACGGGACGCCTCAGTCAACTGGTGGCACGCGCGCGTAGTGCCGTCACCGGAACCCGCCGCGCCTCATGGCGTGACGTCACACGCTTCCTGAGCCAGGGCTTCCCCGCCGCGGTCTACCGCGCCCGCCACTGGTGGGTGCCCACGGCACTGGTCTCCACGGTGATCGCGGTCCTCCTGGGCTGGTGGATCGGCACCCACCCGGACGTACAGTCGTCCATTGCGGCGCCCAGCCAGCTGCGCGAGCTGACCCGCCCCGGCGGGGAGTACGAGACGTACTACTCCAGCCATCCCGCGGCGGCCTTCGCCGCCCAGGTGTGGACGAACAACGCCCAGGCGGCCGCGATGTGCCTGGTCCTCGGCGTCTTCCTGGGTCTGCCCGTCCTCTGGATCCTCTTCGAGAACATGCTCAATCTGGGTGTCGGCTTCGGCCTGATGTCCTCAGCCGGCCGCCTCGACACGTTCCTGGGCCTGGTCCTTCCCCACGGCCTGCTCGAACTGACCGCCGTCTTCGTCGCCGCCGGTACGGGGCTGCGCCTGGGCTGGACACTCATAGACCCCGGCCCGCGTACGCGGCGCGTCGCTCTCGCGGAAGAAGGCCGCGCAGCCGTCGGCATGGCGATCGGCCTCGCCCTGGTCCTCTTCGTCTCCGGCGCCATCGAAGGCTTCGTCACCCCGTCCGGCCTGCCCACCTGGGCCCGGATCGGGATCGGCGTCCTGGCCGAGCTCGCCTTTCTGACGTACGTCTACGTCCTGGGCGGCAGGGCGGTACGGGCAGGTGAGACCGGCGATCTCGAAGCGGGGGACCGCAGCGCCTCGGTTCCCACCGCGGCTTGATGTGCGTTTCACCCCTGTGAGCTGCTAGTCTCCTCTTCGCCCCACGAGAGCCGTTGACACGGATGACGTGGGGAGGTAGATTCAAACAGTTGCCTGGAACTGGACAGGTTCACAGGTCGCCGTTAGACTCTACGAGCTTCCCGAGAAAGTCGAGAACGACATCTCCGAGAAGCGCCTCCCGATTAATCGGAAACGAACGGCCGGTCAGACCGGCCAAGAACTTCTGATAAAGTCGGAACCGCCGGAAAGGGAAACGCGAAAGCGGGAACCTGGAAAGCACCGAGGAAATCGGATCGAGAAAAGATCTGATA